>JBEBVY010000057.1:0-12761 GCA_040392505.1 Moheibacter lacus
AAATCTGTATTGTAATGTCAGAAAACAAAAAGAACATCGATATTGAAATCAACGACCAGACGGCGGAAGGAATTTATTCCAATTTGGCGGTAATCAACCATTCGCCTTCTGAATTCATCGTGGATTTCATTCAAATGATGCCGGGAGTACCCAAGGCAAAAGTGAAGTCAAGAATCATTTTGACACCTCAACACGCCAAACGATTGGCAAATGCATTGGCTGAGAATGTGAACCGTTTTGAAAAACAATTCGGGGAAATCAAAGACCACCAGCATCCAGCCATGCCGTTAAACTTTGGCCCTCCGGGTGAAGCTTAATTTTAAGTATTTTGTATAATGTAAATTGTATACTGTACTTTCAAAACAGAAACCGTCTCAATTGAGGCGGTTTTTTTATATTTGAATTTTTGACTTGGATATGCTAAAAACCATTTGGAAGGAGTTAATCAAAGAAAGAAAGGTTTGGGTAGGAATAAGAGGGATTAAAAAACCAACCATTCTTTATTATCTGTATATGTTATTAATTCTTCTGGGCGTTTATTACTTTATCAGAACTTCAGATGAGAGGCGTGAAACCGGGATGAAAAAACAATCTTATAATGGAATTATATGGAAAAAATTTGAAAATAATGACGGAGGATATATCTATTTAGAGAATAAAAAAAGAAGAGTTCCAATGTATCATAACACCACTTATTATCTTTTAAACACAGGCGACAGTGTCATTAAAAAACAAAATTCTTACAATATAAAAGTAATAAGAAATGATACTGTTTTTTATTTGAATAGTAAAACAGGTGAAGGGAAATATGGAGATAAATAAAAATTTATGACTATCCGGATAGCGCAGATTTTAATTCCCTTACTTAAAATTCTCTATGTAAATTTCTGTGTACTCAGCAATAAATTAAATTTCCTGATTTTTAACCACAAACCTGTCTGCCGACAGGCAGAGAACACAAGGAATTGCACAAAGAACACAAAGAAAAAACACTGTGATCTCTGTGGTAAATAAACCCTGTGGTTCGGAATCCTTGTCTGGAAAAATGCTTTCCAAACCAGTCATTGCGAGCGAAATGAAATGGAGAGCGGCAATCTAACCTTCATCTTGCTTGTGTTTGCTTTACACCTCGTTATGACAGTAGATTGCCTCGTCGTCATACTTCCTCCTCGCAATGACAAAACCTGTTTTGTCCTGGTCTTTCCCACTAATTCCCCAATCCATTTTAGAATTCAAGTCAAATTAATTAGATTTGTGCAATCAAAGAAAAACTATGGCCGATTACAAATTGATATTACCAGCAATGGGCGAAGGAGTGATGGAAGCAACCGTCATCAATTGGTTAAAAAATGTGGGAGACAGCATTGCGGAGGATGAATCTGTGGTGGAAATCGCTACCGATAAAGTGGACTCTGACGTCCCCTCTCCTGTAGCCGGAAAGCTGAAAGAGATTTTAATCAATGTTGATGGAATCGCCAAAATCGGTGAAGCCATAGCCATTCTCGAAGTGGAGGGTGAAGTTTCGTCTGTAGAAGAAGCCGTTTCTGCACCGGTGGAAACAGTCGCCGAAACCCAACCTGAAACAGCCGTAGTTGCTGAATTGGAAAAACCTTTACAGGCTGCAGGGTCTATGGATACTTTGACTTCCGATAAGTTCTTTTCGCCGCTTGTAAAATCCATTGCGCAGCAAGAAGGAATTTCGGTTACTGAACTTGAAAGTATTCAAGGTTCCGGTAAAGAAGGAAGAGTTACGAAAGAAGACATTTTAAAATTTGTAGAAGATAAAAAATCCGGAAAGGTTTCTGCTCCGGTGGTTTCACATACTCCGGCTGCCGAATCTAAACAACAAGTCGTTCCGGTGAGCATTTCAGGAAATGATGAAATCATCGAAATGGACAGAATGCGTAAAATCATCGCGCAAAACATGGTGGATGCCAAACGAATTGCACCACATGTGACTTCTTTCATCGAAGCAGATGTAACCAATATTGTTCTTTGGCGAAATAAATACAAAGATGAATTCCAAAAGAAAAACGGTGAAAAAATTACTTTCATGCCGATTTTCATCGAAGCGATTGCAAAAGCCATCAAAGATTTCCCGATGATCAACGTTTCGGTTAACGGAGACCAAATCATCAAAAAGAAAAATATCAATATCGGGATGGCGGCTGCATTGCCAAGCGGAAATTTAATCGTTCCGGTGATCAAAAACGCTGATCAGTTGAGTTTATCCGGTTTGGCTGCAAAAGTCAATGATTTGGCCAACCGCGCGCGTCAAAATAAATTGAAACCCGACGAAATACAAGGAGGAACCTATACGATTACAAACATCGGAAGTTTTGGAAATACTATGGGAACGCCGATTATTCCTCAGCCACAGGTGGCCATTTTAGCCGTCGGAGCGATTATCAAAAAGCCGGCAGTTGTGGAAACACCGCAAGGAGACGTAATTGCCATTCGTCATAAAATGTATTTGTCGCATGCTTATGACCACAGAGTTGTGGACGGAGCTTTGGGAGGTGGATTTTTGCAGAGAGTGGCGCAGTATTTAGAGGCATTTGATTTGAACACACCTGTTTAAAGAATTAAGATTTATTAAAACCCGGACACTGAGGTTCTCGAAGTGTCCGGGTTTTTAATTTTTAAAGAATTTTATATTTTATAATTCGTATTCTTTAGTCACATCCTTCTTCAAATGAATCTATCCATTGATTAATCAGAGTGATGGCTTCATCATGGGGTATGGTACGCCCAATCATAGGCATTTTAAAACTATCGTCATTTGATCGCATCCGGTAATATAAAACCGATTTTTCATGGTCGCCCGGATAAATAAGATGTTCTACGTCGGACGGCATTTCAGGATGAGAGCCCAAATTGGGTTCTACGCAAAATCCCATGGCGGTATAATCCGGAGTGGGAATATAATTTAAACGAATGGGATAAAATTCTGCATATCCTTGGTCTTTATGACAATGGCCACAATTGATTTCGAAATAAGATCTGGCGCGTAAATCCAATGATTTTGAAGTGTCGTTATAATCTACGATTGAATGGATTGTTGCCGGAATTTCGTTGTTGATGTATCCGAATTCTTTTAATTTCTCCAACTGGTTTTTTACGCCATCTGCATACGTAATGGCAAAATTTAAATTTTGGGGTTTTGGCCCGATGGGGTAATTTGCATTGCTGTCATAGTGGCACATAAAACACTGTCCGCTACTTGGGATTTGGTATTGGATATCCCGTTGTACTCCGTTTTGCATCCAACTGACCGGTAAGATGACAAGGTCTTCTGAAAGCATCGCTTCGGTCTGACCTTCATTCCAAACATAATTGGCGAAAATCCATCCTTCCGGTTTCATGATCATCAAACGGGTTTCAATTATTTGGGTGGTATTTCCGGGCAAAACATTATTATAATAAAAGTTTTTTATCAGAACAGTTCCCACCGGAAAATTTAAAATTTGGTTATCCTGGCCTATGGAAGCGCTTAGATTTTCCGGCATCCAGACAAATCGTTTTTTTAACGCATAATCCGTAAAAAGCTGAGAGGCGGGCTGAAAAGGTAAAACGCCGTAAACCGGGTCCAGACCGGCCATTGGTGATTTGAAAAAATTATAATCCGAAAGTTTTGGATAGGGAACTTCATTGATATTAAAAACGACAGGCGAAACTTCTGTCGGTTCATCATCATCCTCAAAAATAGGAGGAGATTCATCGCTTGAACAACTGACGAACCAAACCGATAAAAAAGTGAAGATGAAAAATTTCTTTAATTTAAATAGCATGTTTGTGTTTTAATTGAGATAAAATTACCCTTTTGGCGTTTCCCAAAAGGGTAATTTATGAAATGAATTATTGTTTGATGAATTTCAGAGTAGAGGTTTTTCCTTCTTTTCTTACTGAAATGATATAAATTCCTTTATTCAAATGTTTGACGTTGATTTTCCCATTGTTTAGTTTTCCGGTCATCACTTTGGATCCGGTGATGTGATGGATTTCAAAATCAGCGGCATCCAGTGATTTTCCTTGAACATTCAGGATGTCTTTAACAGGATTTGGATAAATGCTGAACAATTCTTGCGGAACTTCCTGAACGCCCATCACGTGCTCTCCTTCTATGATGACCAAAGTCGAATTGATTTCCGGATTTTCAATCGTATCTATAATCCCGGAAGGCCACCGAACGATTACCTGTTGAATTTCCGTATCGGTTCCGATTCCAAAATGCGTATTTAACGTATTCATTTCACTGAATCCTTCTCCACTTCTTACATCGCGGATTTGTTTGCCCATTTCTGTATAAATTTCAACTCTTGCTCCGATTCCATTGCGGTTGCTTTCAGTTCCTATGGTGTTGATAGTCAGCCAATTGTTATTGTTTCCGTCGTTAAAATATACTTCACCAAAATTAAATGCATCCAAAAATCCGTCATTGTTCAAATCGCCGATACTGGCCGTAGAAAAGGAAACGTTAACCGGCGTAAATGTCATATCGCCATTGTTAAGCATTATTTTACTTCCAGAGCCGTAAACGTCCACATAACCATCGTTATTAAAGTCGGCCGGAGCATATATCCAACTTGTATGGTTAAAGGTATCAAAACCTGAACCGGCTGTTACATCTGTAAATGTACCGTCGCCGTTATTGCGCATCAATTTTTGACCTCCAGTATTGAAGGAACTCACACCTATCATGGCGTCCATAAAACCATCGTTGTCAAAGTCAGCCCAGGCAGTGGACCAGGTTTGGGTTTTGTTGTCCATGTTGGCCATGGAAGCTACATCTGTAAAGGTACCGTCTCCGTTATTCCGGAAGAGATTATCGGTATAGCGGGCTTCTTCTCCACCACATTTAGACATGTGCATATCGATCAAACCATCATTGTTATAATCAACCCAAAGTGAGCCATAGTGACCACCGCTTGGATAATCGCCGATTCCGCCTTGATGATATTCCAAATTATTATTACCATCATTCAGATAATAGACATTGGGAGCCACGTCATGACAGACAAAGGCATCCAAATGACCGTCATTGTTTATATCTACGAAGTTGGTACGTTGTGAGAAGATATACTGTCCGGGCGAATTTTCAACAAATCCGTTTCCGGTACCGTCAGACATCATAAAAGTAGCGCCATTTCCTCCTCCATATAATAAATCATTGTATCCGTCACCGTTAAAATCACCGGCAGCCATCGTCCAACTTGGATTGTTATCGGCTGTCGTGGTGGTGAAATTTACTGCATCAAATCCGGATTCGGTTTGGAAAAGAATATTGATATTGGTGGAACTTACCGAAACGATATCATCTAAAAAATCCCCGTTCATATCCACTACACATCGCTGGTAATTTCCCTGACTGGGGACATTTTCCGTCGTAAAACTTAGCTGGGCATTTAATGCTGTAAATGCCGTGAAAGCTGTCAAAAGTAAAATTTTATTTTTCATATGTTAATTAATAATTTTTAAGTTTATTCACAAGTATCTTCCAGAGAATCAATCCATTGTGTGATCATTTCAACGGCTTCTTCATGGATGAGAGTTCGGCCGCGTAACGGCATCCTCAAACTTTCTTCTGTAGTATTAAGTCGATAATATATAACGGAGTTTTCATGATTTCCAGGTCGAATGATATGCGTAGGATCTCCAACTTCCGGCCAATGTGAAATATCTTCATCCGGAATTTTACAGATTCCCAAATTATCATGTTCATGGGTTTTTTCAAATCCAAACCGCATGACCCTGTAATTACAAAAACCATTTTCAGAATGACAATGTGCACAGTTGATATCCAGATAGGATCGTACCCTTTTTTCCAAATCCTGGCTTTCATCTTGGTAGTTGACCAAGGTGTTAATTTGATTGGGAAATTCGGTTAAATAACCAAAATCTTTCCATTTCTGCAATTGATTTTTTGTGCCGTCGGCATAAGTATAATTTTTATTTAAATGCTGGGGTTTGGTTCCGATGGGAAGTGGGATTTCACTGGAATTATGACAGGTAACACATTCAACGCCATTGGGAACCCTGTAATTCACTTCTTTGGTTTGACCGTTTTGAAGCCAGGTAACCGGCACGAAACTACCTTCCATGTCATAAAAAGCTTCCGTTTGCTCTTCATTCCAAACATAATTGGCAAACATCCATTCGCCATCAATCATTATCATCAACCTTGTTTCGATCAACTTTGTCAGATTTCCGGGTTGGACATTTTCATAATAAAAATTTTTGACCAATGCGGCACCATTTGGAAAATGAAAAGAAGTAGCATCTGTATCATAGGTCGCAGCGCTTCCTTCCGGCATCCAAACAAATCGTTTTTTATGGGCATAATCTGAAAATAAAGCCGAAATCGGCTCATAAGGAAGGACCCCGTAAACAGGTTCCAAATCGGCAAGCGGTAACTTAAAAAAATTATAGTCTGAAAGTTTGGGATAAGGAACTTCATCCAAATCCATCACGACGGGCGAAACTTCTTCTGCTTCTTCCTCCGGAATTCCTTCATTGTCAGAAGAACAGGAGATAAAAAATGGAAAAAATATTAAAAGAAACCAATTGTAAAAATTTTTCATCAGAATTCTAACTCTTATGAAACAAGCAATCGAATTTAGTAATTTCCATGATATCTATCATTAAAAATTAAAGCAAATTCGCACATCATTTATAAATTCGTCCGATTCTATATCTTTGAATATGCTTAAAATAGGGGATAAAGTAAAAGTAATTGACGAGGATCAGAAAGGATTTATCCTTCGGATTCAGTCCAACCTTATTACCATCGAAGATGAAAATGGTTTTGAAGCAACTTATTTTTCGCATGAACTTTTGCCGGATGAAACCATGGAAATAGGCGATGTCAAAGTGGATTTGCCCGCTCCTTCATTCGTTAAACCAAAGGAAAGTTCGCCACAGGAAATAAAAGAAATCGATTTGCACATCGGTCAGTTGGTTGATTCCTATCAGAATTTATCCAATTTCGATATGCTTCAAATCCAATTGCACACCATAGAAAACGAAATCGAACTCGCCAGAGCCGAGAGAAGAAAACGCCTCGTTTTTATTCATGGAAAAGGTTCAGGAAAATTAAAGGAAGAAATGATGAAATTGTTGAGGCAACATAGTGGAATTGAAGTTTATGATGCGTCTTTCCGGAAGTTCAAAGGAGGTGCAACCGAAGTGAAATTTCACTGAGTATTTCTGTTAAAAACTTGGTTTTCCCAAAAAAATAAAACAAATTTACGATTGGCATTTTGCAGTAATGGGAAAGTTTTACGGTTGTCTGGTTTTTTGGATGTTGTTTTTTGGATGTTGTTTTTCCCAACAAACCGATTCCATTTTTTTAAAAGTAAAATTGGATACGGCGCGCCATGAGTTGGTTGTCCAACAGGAATTTGTACTCATCAATCATTCTCCCAAAACGCTCAATGAAATTTATCTTCACAATTGGGCCAATGCTTATTCCGGCAAATTGACCGTCCTGAATAAAATCAAATTACAAGACAGAAAAGGTGCTTTGCATTTTTCAGACAGAAATGAACGTGGCGGAGCCGAAAATTGGGTTTTTCAAAATGCAGAAAACGACAGTCTTTCTTATCAAATCCAGGAAAGGGAATTCATCAAAATCAACCTCCCCGATTTTTGGCGCAGAGGTGAAAAAATAAGATTCAATGCGGAATATGTGGTAAAAATTCCCATTGATGCTTTTACGAAATACGGCCGAAGTGAAAATGGAAATTATCTGTTGAAATATTTCTTTTTGCAACCCGCAACTGTCAACGAATACGGTCATTGGGTTTTACAACATTACAAAGATTTTGAAGAATTAACGGCTTATCCATCGTATTATGAACTGGATTTTGATTATCCGGAAAACTATCAGATGACCAGCGATTTGGAGTGGAATGGAAACAATTGGACAGCCGAAAACATGGAGCATTTCCGGGTGTATTTGACCCAAAACGAATTGGAAAAGCACAGTTTCCTCTTAAAGGAATCGGGCGTGAATGTGGATTTCGGATTTTCCTATGATTCCATTGAAAAACCCGTCATAGACTCACTTTTGCCGCATCAACTCAAGTTCTTGGAAGACCATTTGGGACAATTGCCGACCAACCAATTATTTGTTTCCTATAAAACCAAAAAGGAACAGGAATTTTTCGGAGTGGATGATCTGGATGCTTGGCTTTTTGAAATCAAATTGTTTACGGAAGAAGAAAAAAATGCGCTCAAACTTTTTCAGGTTTTAAGTTATGAATATGTGGACCGCCTTTTTTCTGTCAACAAAATTGAGGATCATTGGCTCAAAAACGGTTTGCAATTTTATTTGACGATGAAATATGTGGACGAGAATTTCCCCGAATTAAAACTCGCCGGACATCTTCCGGACAATATAAAACTGCTGGGAATTAAGCCATTGTATTTTTTTCACGCCGCCCGATTGAAAATGAACGATCGCTATAAATTGCTGTATCTTTATTTGGCGCGACAAAATTATGACCAGCCGGTCAACACGCCATTTGATGAGTTGAGCAACATGAACCAGATTGCGATGAGCGGATTCAAAACGGGATTGACTTTTTATTACATTGACCATTATCTGGAAAACGGAACTTTTTATGAATTGGTGAAGAATTTCAGTAAAAAAAATAGAGGGAAATTGGTTTCCCAATTGGATTTCCGAAATTATTTAGTGGAGAATTCCCCCAAAGACCTGACTTGGTTTTTTGATGATTACATCGATAAAAAAGACAAAATCAATTTCAAATTGGCGGGAACCGAAGAAACCGAAAAGGATTTGAAAATTAAAATAAAAAATCAAACCGGATTTTCAGGTCCATTTCAGGTTGTAGCTTTCAAATCGGGAATTCCGGTGGAAGAAGAATGGTATGTTTCCAATGAGAAAAAAACGGAAGTTTCTTTTCCCAAAGGCGATTATGATAAAATCGAATTAAATCCGGGTTATTTATTCCCCGAATTCAATGATCGCGACAATTATATGCGCACCAAAGGTTTGTTTAAAAACGGGAAAAAATTACAGTTTAAATTGTATTCTGATATCGAAAATCCCGAATATTCGCAGATTTTCATGAATCCTCAGATTCGTTGGAACAATTATGATAAATTCCTCATCGGGATGCGTTTTCACAACCAATCTTTGTTGACACGTCCTTTCAAATGGAACATCACCCCGAAGATTTCTACCGGAACCGGAAAAGTGGCGGGAAGTGGCGGAATTCAAAACACTTTTACGCCGAGAAAATCGATTTTCCGTTCGATTACATTGGGTGCTTCCGCTAAATACGAACATTATGACGAAGATTTGACTTATTTGAAATGGTCGGCCTATGCGTCCACCAGTTTCAAAAAGGATCCTCGTGAGACCCTTTCCCACGGATTTATTTTTAGTTATGACAATTTGGATAAAGAAGTACCAAAGTTTGAAATCCAAACCGACGAGGATAAATACGGACTTTGGAATTTGACTTATTATTATTCGAAGCCGGATTACATCAACGAATCCTATGGTTCTGTTACGCTTCAGACCACTGAAACATTCCAAAAAGTGATGGGCGAAATCTATTATCGGTGGCGTTTTGCGCCCAAAAAACAATTGGGAGTAAGGTTGTTTGCCGGAATTTTCATTGGCAATGAAGCCGATACGGATTATTTCAATTTCGGCGTGAGCAAAGTGTCGGATTATGCTTTTAATTTGAATCTTCTCGGGCGTTCGGAAAGCTCCGGAATCCTGAGCCAGCAGTATGTATTGGCCGAATCCGGATTTAAATCAGGATTTGATTTTACGGTGAACCAATGGATTGTTTCGACCAATTTGGACTATCCGATTTTGAATATGCTGAGCATTTATGCAGACGCGGGTGTTTACAAAAACAAATTTTATAATCCGGAATTCATTTATGACAGCGGAATCAAATTCAGGGTTATTCCTGATTTTTTGGAGTTTTATCTGCCTGTGCAATCCTCACTCGGATTTGAGCCTGCGATGGACAAATATTGGGAAAGAATTCGTTTTACGTTTAATTTTAACCTGAGTAGCATCATCAATTATTTGAGAAGAGGGTGGTATTAGAGAGTTAAGATTTCAAACTTTCCAATCTTTCAGGATTTTGATTGACATTAAACACATCCAGGATAATCACTTCATTTACCGTTCTTTCATAAATGATTTTATAGCTCCATTTGGGAATGAAACGAAATCGTTTGTCATTGATAATTAAATCTTGAGAATATTCAATTTTGGGGTCAGAAAGTGATTCGCCTAATGCAATTAAAGTTGTAATAACCATTTCGGCATTTTGAGGGCTGTCTTCAAAAATAAAATCGTAAATATTTGCCAGACTTTTCTTGGATCATTCTGACCAGCGAACTTTCATCGTCGATTGTCCTTATTAAAAATATAATCGGAAACTTCATCAGAAGAAAAGGTGGGAGCTCCGTTTTTTATTTCTTCACTGACTTTTTTGATAGAATCAATATATTGCTGTTTTGTCAAAGGCTCTCCCTTTGTTGTATAAGCCACTATTTCATCGGATACCATGTTGGATTGAGATTTAAGTAGGGATTTAATTTCTTGTAAAATCGATTCTTTATCCACTTCCATCAACATTTTGATCAATTCCAATTTTGTTGCCTGAATATCCATAACCTGAATGTTTACGTAAAGATACGTTTTTCTGAATTTATTATTTAAGAGTTTCCGGTTTCGATTCATTTCTCGGATGAAATTTCAGCACCGCTTCCCGAATCATCGTATCGTCGAGGTGCGTATAAATTTCGGTGGTGGTAATGCTTTCATGCCCCAGCATCATCTGTATGGAACGCAGGTCGGCACCGTTTTTCAGCAAATGGGTTGCAAAGGAATGTCTGAAAGTATGCGGACTGATTTTTTTTCGGATTCCGGCTTTTTCAGCCAGTTGTTTGATGATGGTAAAAATCATCACCCGCGTCAGTTTTTTTCCTCTTCGGTTCAGGAAAACATAATCCTCAAAACCTTTCTGAATTTGTAAATGTGTCCGAATTTCTTTTGTGTAGATATGGATAAATTTGATGGTATAACTCGAAATCGGAATCAGACGTTGTTTATTTCCTTTCCCAATTACCCGTATGAATTTCTCCTCAAAAAACAAATCCGAAAGTTTTAATTCCGTCAATTCCGATACGCGCAATCCGCAGCCATAAAGCGTTTCAATAATGGCTCGATTGCGTTCGCCTTCCGGTAAACTCAAATCGATTTGGGCGATGAGCCTGTCGATTTCTGTTTCGGAAAGCGTATCGGGCAATTTCATCCCTATTTTGGGTGTTTCGAGTAATTCCGCAGGATTGTCGGTACGCCATTCTTCCCATTGGAGATATAGAAAAAAACTTTTCACAGAAGAAATCAGCCGTGCCTGGGAACGGGCTGCGAAATTGTCTTTGGCGTATTGATAAAGGAATTCTTCTAAATCGGATGGGGAAATTTTCAAAGGTTCGTTTTCAGAAAAACGCTCCAGTTTTTTCAAATCCCGCAGATAAGCATCAACCGTGTTTTGGGAAAGACTTTTTTCCAGTTTCAAATAGGATTTGTATTCAGAAAGCGCTTCTTTCCAGTCCATATTAAAGTTTCTTTTCCAACTCCAGAACGCGTTGGATCATACTGTCTTCCAGCCACCAGGATTTATAGAGCGCATTGGTTCCAAATAATTCTTCGGCAATCGAGGAGCGGATGAAATTCTTTAAAAGTCGCGCTTCCTGCTCATTGACCAGACTCTTTCGGATGCCCAAAACACCTAAATATTCTTCATAAACCGGCGTGATATCATAGTATTTCAAAAACCAGTGTTCATTCATCCAGAAAGGATTGTATCGGTTTTCCATGATCTTTTTAAAGAAGAAATTGAGATTGTCTTCTGAATAAGCGTTTTGTAAAATCCAACCCTTTAATTGTAAAGTATCTACCGGCACAAATTCGTCCGGAACGATTCCGCCGCCGCCATAAACGATTTTTCCGGAAGGCGTTTTGAATTCCAATTCTTTATTGACTTTGATGCTGTCTTTTGACAAAAGCTCTCCGCTTTTTACCCGTCTGTATAATTCTTCCGAATATACTTTTTTACCTTCGTCATACGGCCGCTGAATGGAGCGTCCGGAAGGCGTGTAATAATGCGCAACGGTCAGCCGAACCCGTGAGCCGTCACCCAAACTGATTTCGCGTTGCACCAACCCTTTTCCAAACGAACGGCGACCTATGATCGTTGCACGACCGTATTCTTGCAAAGCACCGGCAACAATTTCACTGGCGGAAGCTGAACCTTCGTCGATCAAAACATAAATTTTTCCGTCTTCAAAAAGCCCTTTGTTTGTAGCATAAATGTATTTCCGTTTTTCTTCTTTGTCTTGGGTATAAACGATGAGTTCGTTTTTCTTTAAAAATTCGTCGGCAATCTGCTCTGCTACTTTCATGATGCCGCCCGGATTTCCACGTAAATCCAAAACCAGGGTTTTCATTCCTTGTTTTTTCAAATCGAGTAGGGCATCATGTACTTCTTCTGCCGAATGTTCTGCAAAACGCACCAATTTGATATACCCCAGATCCTGATCGAATATAAAATGGGAAACCAAACTCGGAAGCGGAATATCACCTTTCAATGCCTGAACGACCGTGTCCGATTTCTCCCGAAATATGGTCAATGCCACCTGATCAGCATTTATTTCCCGAAATAATTTCTGCGCATTTTCCGAACTCATTTCGCCTAAAT
>JBEBVY010000058.1:0-11998 GCA_040392505.1 Moheibacter lacus
CATACAATATGCGCTTTCCATCCATTTTTGAACTCATTAATTACTTGAAATAGTGTACAAAGATACGAATTTTCTACGAGATGTGAAGCACTTATATTACTTTTGCCTTGTTTTTGATTTATTTAACACAGATTAATGATTATTTTAAGGGAATCAAATGAAATCAAAATTTGGGTGCAATCCCAAAAAAATTCAGGTCATACCATTGGTTTTGTGCCGACTATGGGTGCCTTGCATCAGGGACATATTTCCTTAGTCAATCAGTCAAAAAAAGAAAATGACTTTACCCTGGTCAGCATATTTGTGAACCCTACACAATTTAACAACCCACAAGACCTGAAAAAATATCCCCGCACGGAAGAAATAGATGCTGAATTGTTGGGAAATACAGGTGTTGATGTTTTATTCATCCCTTCTGTAGAGGAAATGTATCCCCAGGAAACCGAATCCCAGTCATTTAATTTTAATGGATTGGAAAACCAAATGGAAGGCAGGTTTCGTCCGGGACATTTTGACGGTGTGGCCACCATCGTAAAGAAATTCTTCGATATCATACAACCTGACCGTGCTTATTTCGGAGAAAAAGATTTTCAGCAACTCCGCATCATTGAAGAATTAGTCAAAAAATTAAACATCAAAACCCAAATCGTTCCGGTAGAAATCATGCGCGAATCAGATGGGCTGGCCATGAGTTCCAGAAATATGCGTTTATCAGAAGAAATGAGAGCCGCATCTCCTGACATCTACCGTATCCTGAAAAATGCTAAAAAGTATCTCGAAGAAAATTCGATTGAGGATACCAAAAAATTTGTTGCTGAAGCTTTTGCACAAACCCCACTCCAATTGGAATATTTTGAAATTGCCGACGAACAGACACTGGAATCCGTATCGGAAAAATCAAAAAATAAAAAACTCAGAGCTTTTGTCGCCGTCTTTGCAGACGAAATCCGGTTAATCGATAACTTAGGATTATATTAATAT
This sequence comes from Moheibacter lacus, assembly GCA_040392505.1. GTDB lineage: Bacteria > Bacteroidota > Bacteroidia > Flavobacteriales > Weeksellaceae > Moheibacter > Moheibacter lacus_A. Next base: position 982 of record JBEBVY010000058.1, read on the forward strand.
TCTTTTTCATAAATCTCCTTACCTTTGCCGCTGTTATGATGATACAAATAGTCCGATCAAAAATTCACCGAGTAAGAATCACCGGAGCTGAGTTAAATTATATAGGCAGCATCACCATAGATGAAGATTTGCTGGATGCCGCCAAAATGATCATTGGAGAAAGAGTCCAAATCGTCAATCTAAATAATGGACAGCGTTTTGAAACCTATACCATACCGGGAAAAAGAGGATCAGGCGAAATCACCTTAAACGGCCCTGCGGCTCGGCTGGTGCAAGTAGACGATAAAATCATCATCATCGGATATGGTTGGGCAACAATTGAAGAAGCAAAAAACTTTAAGCCTACCATTATTTTTCCAAACGAAGAAACTAACCGATTGGTTGGATGAAGTCCAAAATCACTAATCTGATATTTACTTTAATAGCCGTCATCCTGGCTGCTGTCTTTATCGTTTTAACAATTAAGGAAACCGATTTTGAAGTCCTAAAATCGGCAGCTAAGCGCGCCAATTATTTTTGGTTTTTGTTGTCGATGGCTATCAGCATCCTTTCCTATTGGTTACGAGCTGCCCGCTGGAAATTATTATTGAAACCACTGGGTTATGGCATAGAGGTAAAAACTGCGTTTTGGTCCGTTTCATTGGGGTATTTTATGAATCTGGTCATTCCCAGAAGCGGTGAAATCTCACGTGCCACTTCTCTTTATAAAATGGAAAAAGTGCCGGCCGACAAATCCTTGGGAACCATCGTTTTTGAAAGAGTGATCGATGTTTTTTTTCTTTTATTATTTTTAGGATTATCCTTCATATTCAACACCAAAACCTTATTTTCCTTTTTTTCTTTTACTGAAAAACCATCACCGGAAAAGTATTTGATTTTGGGTTGCATTTTTCTGTTTTTATTGGTTTTCTTCATAGCCATTAGAAAACGCTTAAAAGGATTTTCTCTATACCGCCGCATCGAATTATTCCTTCGTGGAATTTGGGAAGGGTTTAAATCCATTTTGCATTTAAAAGAACGCGGAAAATTTATTCTTTATTCCTTTGGCATCTGGTTTTGTTATTTTTTGATGACCTATTTGGTTTTGTTTGCTTTTCCTGAAACCTCTCACTACGGATTGGGCGAAGGATTTTTCCTGATTGTGGCCGGTGCGCTCGGCATGATCCTCCCTGCCGTCGGCGGTTTGGGCTATCCTTATGTGATGAGTTTAGCTTTTGCCGCTATCTATTTGTCAAATGGACAAACAGTCGATGAAGGAAAAATAGTTGGGAATTATTTCGGGCTGATGCTTTATTTCGCCCAAATTATTTCGATTCTGATTTTCGGGATTCTTTCCTTTTATTTCATTGCCCGAATTGACCGAAAAAAGGGTTAATTTTGAGCAAACAAATGAAATGTCCAAAACCAAAACTTCTTTTTTCTGTCAGAATTGCGGAACCCAATTCAGCCAATGGATGGGACAATGTAAAGCTTGCGGCGAATGGAACACCATCGTAGAAGAAATCGTCGACAAAGGCGAAGAAAAAAAATCATGGAAAACCGAGGATTCGAAAAAAATTTCGATTCAAAACATAAATGATATTTCCGAAATCGGTGAAATCAGAATCGATACGCTAAACGAAGAACTCAACCGCGTTTTGGGCGGCGGAATCGTCAATGGATCCGTGACTTTAATCGGCGGCGAACCCGGAATCGGGAAATCCACTTTGATGCTGCAAATCGCTTTGCATCTTCCTGCTGTAAAGGTTTTGTATGTTTCAGGTGAAGAATCCGCTTCGCAAATTAAATTACGCGCCGAACGAATCGGCATCCAGTCTGAACAATGCTTCATATTGACCGAAACCAATACCCAGAAAATCTTCAAACACGCCCAGGAAATTCAGCCGGAATTGATCGTAATCGATTCTATCCAAACTTTACATACGCAGTTTGTAGAAAGTTCTCCCGGGAGCATTTCGCAAATCAGAGAAACGACTTCAGAGCTTATTAAATACGCCAAAGAAACCAATAAACCTATCGTTTTAATCGGTCATATCACAAAAGAAGGCGTCATCGCCGGCCCCAAAATCCTGGAACATATGGTGGATGTGGTTTTACAGTTTGAAGGTGATCGCAACCATATTTACCGTTTGTTACGGGCGCAGAAAAACCGTTTTGGCTCGACATCTGAACTGGGAATTTATGAAATGCAGGGAAGTGGATTGCGTGAAGTTAAAAATCCGTCTGAAGTGTTGATTTCAAAGAAAGATGAACCGCTGAGCGGAAATGCAATTGCGGCGACTTTGGAAGGAATCAGGCCGATGCTGATCGAAATCCAGGCGTTGGTAAGTTCTGCGGTTTATGGAACACCACAACGATCTGCAACGGGATTTGACACCAAAAGACTGAATATGCTTTTGGCGGTTTTGGAAAAGCGAGCCGGATTTCAATTGGGTGCAAAGGATGTGTTTTTAAATATCACGGGCGGCATCAGGGTCGATGATCCGGCGATTGATTTAGCGGTAATTTCTGCGATTTTATCTTCCAGTATGGATGTGACTTTGCCGGATAATTGTTGTTTTGCAGGTGAAGTCGGTCTAAGTGGTGAAATACGGTCGGTCAACCGAATTGAACAAAGAATCTTGGAAGCTGAAAAGCTCGGTTATGATGTGATTTTTATTTCGAAGTATAATAAAATCAAGATTTCTGATTATCAAATCAGAGTGGAAACTGTTTCAAAAGTGGGAGATTTGGTTAAAATACTGTTTTGATAAGTCCTAAAAATTTCGTTTATTGTAGGTTTACAAATCATGTATAACTAATTAAATTTCTAAAAAATGTCAGTATTAAAAGTAATTGAGCTTATGGCAAGCTCGGACACAAGCTGGGAGGATGCTTCAAAAGAAGCCATTAAAAAAGCGTCCACAACAGTAAAAAACATCAAGTCCGCTTGGGTAAAAGACCAAAGCGTAGCTGTAAAAGATGGAAAAGTTTCGGAATTCAGGGTTACGTTAAAAGTATCTTTTGAAATAGAATAAATTGAGGTTGTAAAAATATACCGGAGCGTTCAAAATTTATTTTTTGGACGTTTTTTATGAATAAATTTGTACATAAAAAATGCGATTTCACACACGAAAATGGGTAAAACCCGAAGATTTAAATCCTAATAAAACTTTATTTGGAGGTACTTTGTTGGCTTGGATTGATGAGGAAGCCGCTTTGTATTCGATCATCCAACTGGAAAGTCCCCACGTGGTAACCAAATACATTTCGGAGATCAATTTTATGAGTTCTGCCAGACAGGGCGACATCGTAGAAATCGGAATCGAAATAGTGAAATTCGGAAGGTCTTCTTTGGTTTTAAAATGCGAAGTTCGCAATAAGATGACCCATGAAACCATCATCACGGTGGATAACATCACTATGGTCAATTTGGACGAAAACGGCAAACCCAAACCACATGGAAAAACCCAAATGGAATTTGTGAAAAATCGTTTGGAAAAGAAGGAGGAAGGCTAATCAATGCATGATAATCCCCAGGTGCATCGCTTTTTTGATCAATTCAGATGTGGTTTTAACATCGAGTTTCAGGAATATGTTTTTTTTATGGGTTTCGACGGTATAATAACTCAGAAACAGTTTTTCTGCAATTTGTTCTGAGGATAAACCGTTCCCAATTTCTATCACTATTTCGCTCTCGCGTTTGGATAGATTATGGTAATTTCCGCTGGGAGCAGAATAGAGGTTTTTTGGTTTTTTTGCGAGAATCTCTTTTACTTTTTTGAGAATGGTTTTACTGGAAGATTCCTTTAACAAATAGCCGTCCACATCATCTTCATGGATCAAATCAGTTTTATACATACTCAGGACCAGTATTCTGACTTTTGGATGAAGGGCTCTTATTTTTTGTATGAATTCGGCTCCGTTCATCTCGGGCATGGCCACATCCGTTATGACCAAATCAACCGGATTTTTTTCCATGTATTCCAATGCTTTTAGGGCAGAATTTTGGATGAATACAACCTGAAAATCCTCTTCTGAACTCAATAATTTTTCCAGCCCATCCAAAATCAATTGGTGGTCATCTACGATACCTATCCTAACCGTTTTCTTTTCCATCCTGAGGGATTTCGATAATAAAAGTTGAACCTCTTCCCTTTGCTGAATCTATAAAAAGACTGCCATTTAATGCGTGGACTCTTTTGTACAAGTTGCTGATTCCCATTCCTTTTTTGACTTTTTCAACGTCAAATCCCTTTCCGTCATCCTCAACAATTATCCTGTACATCGAATCATAAGTGCAGTCTATATTTATATTTTCGGCGTCAGCATACTTTAAGCAGTTGGATAGTATTTCCTGAATAGTTCTGTACAAATAGTGTTTTGCAACACCTTCGATTTCCTGAAATTTTGTTTCAGAGAAAATATTCAGATGAATTTCGCCGGTAAAATAAAATCTATAGTCTTTTACCAATTGATGCAATAAATGTACAAAATTTATTTTATCTTGATTATTTTCATTTAATTCATGTGAAATAACCCGAATTTCTTTTGCCGTTTCCTGAAGTTGATTGATGCACTCTTCCAATTCTTCATCTTGTATAATAGTTGTATTGAGCTGGTCCATTTTTATTTTGATGGCTGAAAGTCTCCCACCTACACCGTCATGGAGCTCAGTTGCGATTCTTTTTCGTTCCAAATTTTGACCTTCCAAGAGGTTTTTGGTTCGCGTGGATTCGATTTCTTTTTCAAAAATTAATTTTTCCTGCTTTGTGATGGTTTCTTGATATTTCATGCGTTGCCGATAAAATATCGCCAATAGTAAAAGAGGGATGATAACCAAAATCGACCCGATGAAAATCAGTCGATTCTGTCCTTTTTGAATTTCTTTTTCCTTATTTAACAGCTGAATCTGGTTGTTTTTTCTTTCTACATCAAATTTTGTTTGGGTTTCATGAAATTGTTTGTTTTTTTCTACGCTGAAAATGCTGTCCTGTAGTTTATGCTGTATCTTTTCAAAATAGAAAGCGTCTTTATAATTTCCTAATTCGGAATGGACGCGCGAGAGACTTTTATATAGTTCTATCGCATAGTCATTTTTATACCCTTTTCGTAAAACTTCATTGGATTGATTATAGTAATAAAGTGCTTGTTGGTAGTCAGACTCTGCTTGTTCATAGTATTTCCCATAATAAAAATAACTAAAGAATTCCGCCTCCGGATTTCGTATGGCCTTGCTCAATCTTAATGATTCCTGTAAGTATTGCAAGGATTTCTTGTAGTCGGGTTCCGATTTAAAATTCAAATAAGTCGAAACCAAATTGAGCTGACTCATGATTTGCCCATAAATATTATGGCTTTCTTCTTGAATCTGAAGGGAATTACGCAGATAAAATTCGGTGCTGTCTTTATTTGATTTCATATAAGAAACAGCCAAATTGTTATAAACCACTGCCAAATGGTTTTTTTCACCATCACGCTCTCCGATTTTTTGTGCTTGATGGTAATAGCTTCTTGCGCTCAGTGTGTCATTTTGTATAATATAGAGATCTGCAAGATTGGCAAGAACCGCAATGGTGTTATCGCTTAATTCTTCTTTTCCTTCCGAAATTTTCAGGGATTTATGGTAATGAAACAATGCATTTTTAAAATCATTCTGAACGGCATAAATTTGTCCGATTTGGTTATAGGATTTGCTCAGTATATTAAAATCCCGCGCGCTATCAGCATAGCGGATGGCTTGATTAAAAAAATCATTGGCCGTTTTGAAATTTTTTTTGATGTAATAGGTGTATCCCATTCCATAGGCAATTCGCGCATTCCAATTTTTATCTGCAAATTGCTGGTTTAATCGCTTGGCTTCAGCCAAATAGATCAATGCAGAATCAGGATTAGTCTCTACGGTCTCCCTGTATTTCTGATAATTAAATTCAATTTTATCCTCTTTGATTTGAGCAAAACTCAAAAAAGGGGCGAAAATTAGCGATAATATTAATAAAATTCTCATTGACCGGGTAAAAATACCAAAATCTTGGTAGGTATTGTTTATGAAATAGTAAATAACTTTGTCTCATTATGAAACACACACTTTTTATATTTTTATTTACACTAACATTTGGCTTTGCAGCAGCTCAGCTAAATAATGGAATCCGTATCGGCTCAGGCAGCAGCGGCAAGACTTTTACCCCAGAAATTACTTCAGTTTCGACAGACGAAATTGAAATCACATCTTCCGGGGAGAAAATTTCCGGAATTGAAATTTTTGATGTTGAAGGTAGTTTTGTCGGATCTGCTACTATTTCGCCGGACGAAAGAACATCAATAAATATAAACGGGCTTCAACAAGGAATTTACCAAGTTGTGGTTATCTCAGAAAGTGGTCAGGAACAATTTAACACATTTGCTAAGAATTAATTAATTTTTTAATTATTCTAATTTACAAGTTTTATTATAACATTTCAGGAATCAATATTTCTTATTTAAGTATAAGTTGTATTCCTTTAAGCAAAAGATCTTCAGTTGTAGAAGAGATTAGTTTAGGTAGCACTACATCGTAGTAAAAAAGCAGGTTTTATACTTGCTTTTTTTTATTCTTTATTTTTTCTTCTCAACACCGGATTTAATTCATCGTCATTGTACATTTTCATCTGCCTATAGACTTTCATATATTTTTTTCCGGACGCTATATCCTGGATTAATTCTTCGATGGCAGTGGACAAATCCTTATGCTGTTCCAGAAGCACATTCAGTTTGGTGCGAACCTGAGACAAATGGTCTTCAGAAGCATCCGCCCGGTTGGCTTCTTCGTTCATGTGATACACTTTCAATGCCAAAATAGAAAAACGATCCATGGCCCATGCCGGGCTTTCGGTATTGATTTTCGCATCGGGCAGAACCTCAACAGCCGCATATTTTTGTAAAAACCAGCTGTCTATGTATTCTACCATATCGGTTCTTTCCTGATTGGATTTATCAATCCATCTTTTGATGCGGAGTGCTTCCACCGGATCGATTTCCGTATCGCGGATGATGTCCTCCAAATGCCACTGAACCGTATCAATCCAGTTCTTTTTGTATAACAAATGCTCAATCAAATCCGATTCGCTGTACGGATTTTGAATGGGGGCATTTACATCATTTGACACATGATAATCAGCAATGCTTCTATTAAAAATTTGCCAGGCTTTTTCTGTAAAGTTCATATATGCAATAAAAAGAAAGGCAGAAATTTCTACCTTTTTTGTTTAAACAATTATTTTAATCCTTCTGCGTACTGTCTGACTTATTATCCGTCTTTTTCCCTTCCTCATCTTTTGTTGCATCCTTGAATTCTTTGATTCCGGAACCTAATCCTCTCATCAATTCAGGGATTTTTCTTCCTCCAAATAAAAGTAGAATTACCAAAACGATAATCAGTATTTCCCATCCACCTAATTTTCCCATGATATATAATTTAAAGATACAAATTTACTTATTTTTAATTAGCTCCAAGCCAGGATTCCGGATTTTGTTTATCAGCACCATTCCGAACCTGAAAGTTCAAAATCGTATTGCCGGTCTCATCTGTATAAATTCTACCCAGATCCTGCCCTCTCTTCACTTTATCTCCTTTTTTTACTGAAACAAATGACAAATTATTATAAACCGTATAATAACTTCCATGACGCAAAAGCACCGTACGATTACCACCCGGTATGGCAATTATTTGAGAAACTTCTCCATCAAATACTGCCCGTGCACTGGTTCCTTTATTGGTCGCTATATCCACGCCGTCATTGGTCACCGGTAAATTCAAAATCGGATGGGTTCCCGGCCCAAACTTCCCTACGATCTGCCCCCTGCTTACCGGCCAAGGAAGCCGGCCTTTATTGCTGGCAAATTCTCCGGACAATTCTGCCGAATTACTTTTTGTTTCATAAACTTTCGTTGTAGTATCCGGTTTCGGATTTTCTACCGGTTTGGGTTTTTCCACCTCCTTCACTACGACTTCTTCTACCGGTTTGTTGGCTGCCAAGGCTTCTTGTTCTGCCCTTTCCTTTGCTAGACGAGCTTCTTCTTCTGCCGCTTCAAATTTTGAAATTTCTGTACGGGCGGTTGAGGCAAACTGACCTTGCGGGAAATTTTTCAGATAGGTCTGATAAGCCGCTTTGGTGTGATTTCCGCGCGCTGTCTGCCAACCTTTATTGTCAGCCTCCAGTTGGGCTATGTTTTTACGTGCCGAATTGGAATAATCTCCATTTGGCCATTCGTTTAAATAGGCTTGAAACGCTGCTATCGTATTGGTCTTAGCAGCAGTATCCCAGGATTTTTTATCTTTTTCAGCTCTGATTTTCGCCAAACGTATTTCCTCCTCTATGATGTTTTTAATCTCCGCATCTATCTGTCTTTGTTCATTTTGTTTGGCTGCAATTTGATTGGAAATTAAACCGGCATTCTTTTTAAAATCTTCTATTACTTTTTCTTTGGCCAATTTTTCATTTGCCAATTCATCTGCAACAACGGATTGCTGCGCCAAAACGGCTTCTTTTTCTTTCTTCGATTTTTCCCGCGCGGCTTTTTCTCGTTCGATGTCTTTGGTTTTGGCCAGAATTTCTTCCGCTTTCCCCAATTGGTATTCAGAATATTTTTCCAAATATTTGATACGGCGAAATGCCTGAGACAAACTCTCAGAAGACAGCACAAAAAGCAGTTTGTTTTCGACCGATTTATTTTTATAAGCCTTCACCAAAATATCTTTATACTCCTTTCTCAATTCCACTAATTCTCTACTTAATTTATTGATTTCCAATTGAGTAAGATAGATTTCGTCTTCTATAAAGCGTTTTTCTTTGGTCAAACCGCTCACGAGTTTGGTTTGAGCGGTAATTTTACTGCTCAAATTCTGAACATAAAGCAAAGAGGTTTTGGATTCGCTTTGGTTCTGTTGAAGTTCTTTATTTAACTGTGAAATATCTTTTTTAAGAGCAGAATTTTGTTTCTGTAATTTTTCTTTCTGTTCTTTTAATTCCTGCTCGGTAATTTGCGAACTGGCTATTCCCGCAAAAATTAAGGTAAACAAAAAAGTGAAAAACAGTTGTTTTCTCATTTTAGCAATTTGTTGGGTTTGTAACCGGAAGGGATTTCAAAAGGTGTTTGGCTTTCTTCAAAAGTAAAATTATTGTATTCCAAGTCTACTTTTTGTGTTTTTTTATCTTTTACCAAAACTTTAACATTTTTAGGAAAAAACTGTGTTCCTACCTTTTGCCAGTTGGAATAAGTGATGTCCAATTCCATTTGGGTTTCAGGGTCTTTTAAATACGCTTTTTTTAAACGGAATTCCGAGTCCAGCGTATAGGTTTGGACGTATTTACCCGCTTTTGGATTCCGGAGAATTTCCTCATTGTCTTTGTACTGCAGTACATAATCATTTTGTAGGATTTCTGACCGGAAATCGTTTGATTTCATTTCGACAAAAATTCTTCCCAACAACAGATTTTGTAATTTTTGATAATCGATAAAATCGACTTTTAACAAATTATTGAAATAAGAAAAATCACCGTCTATATAGGTTTTGTCCAACTTTTCATAGGCCTTAAACCCATCGGGCGTGATAAGTGCGCGGGCAGCATTGATCCCAAATTTGGAGACATTTACCCAAATCTTTTTTCCGTCCTGTATATAGATTTTTCCGTTGAGCCCAACCGAGGTATCATCGATGTCTGCATTGATTTTTGACGAAATCGTCAGATGCACAAATTTTGGTTTTTGCGCCAATGCATTTTTAATGATTCCGGCTGTTTTGATTTCCTCTACACTTCCGGTTGCCGCTCCTTTTTGTGTGCTGCAGGAAGTCACTCCAAGTAGCGCAATTACTACCCAAACAACAAAAATTTTTGATCTACTCACTCATCTTTATTTTTAAAATCCAAAACAGAATAATCTCCCAAACTGATATTTCGGGAAACACCGTAATATTCAGCATAATTCCCAATCATGGATCCGGTCAAATTCCCGTGATCAATGATGCATTTTTCCTGAATTAAACTGTTATCTATGTTACTGTTCACAACTTTTGTGCCGTTACCCAATGACACAAAAGGTCCGATTTTTGAATTTTCAACGATTACATTCTCACCAATAAAACAAGGTGGAATGATAAGAGAATTGGTCACTTTTGCGGAGTCCGGAATCTTAGCAAATTCTTCTTTTTCAAATGACAGAATCTTTCCATTGGTTTGAACCGTAACGGCTTTGTTTCCGCAATCCATCCATTCATCCACCGGACCCAGCGTGAATTTTTTCCCCTTTGCCCGCATATTTTCCAATGCATCTGTCAATTGATATTCTCCTCCATTTCCACGGATTTCATTTTCCATGATGAATTGGATTTCGCTCTGCAAATTTTCTCCGTCTTTGAAAAAATAAATCCCGATAATGGCTAAATCCGATACAAATTCTTTGGGTTTCTCTACGAAATCTTCAATCACACCGTAAGCGTCCAATTTCACCACACCAAAGGCACTGGGATCCGCCACTTTTTTTACCCAGACAACTCCGTCAGAGTTGGTATCCAAATGAAAATTAGCGCGAAATAATGTATCTGCAAATGCTACGACAACCGGGCCGGACAAAGAGTCTTTGGCCATCCAAATCGCATGTGCCGTACCCAGAGGTTCGTCTTGATGATAAATCGTTCCTTTGGCACCTAATTTTTCCGCAATTCCTAAAAGCTGGTTTTCCACTTCCGTTCCAAAATCACCAATGATAAAGGCGATTTCCTCAATTTTTTGATCGGAAAGTTTGGTGATATCCTCGGCCAGTCTTTGTACAATTGGCTTTCCACCAATCGGAATAAGAGGTTTGGGAACGGTTAAAGTATGTGGTCGTAAACGGGAGCCTCTCCCAGCCATAGGTATGATTATTTTCATTTCTTTTGTTTTGTGTTATGGGTTGTGAGTTATGAGTTATGGGTTATGGTTTTTAATACAATCTATTCACTAATTACTATTCACTAATTACTATTCACTAATTACTATTCACTAATTACTATTCACTAATT
>JBEBVY010000059.1:0-11371 GCA_040392505.1 Moheibacter lacus
AGATGAAATACTACATCATAGCAGGCGAAGCATCAGGTGACCTCCACGGTTCCAACCTGATGAAAGAATTAAAAATCAAAGACCCGCAGGCAGAATTCCGTTTCTGGGGCGGTGATTTGATGCAGGAACAGGGAGGTGAACTTGTAAAACATTACCGGGATCTGGCCTTTATGGGCTTTGCAGAAGTGATTATGAACCTGAAAACCATATTGGGCAACATCAAATTTTGCAAAAAAGACATTCAGAATTTTAAACCCGATGCCGTAATCCTGATTGATTATCCGGGATTTAATTTAAGAGTGGCCGAATTCGTCAAAAGCCTGGGAATCAAAGTGTATTATTATATTTCACCTCAAATCTGGGCCTGGAAAACAGGTCGGGTACATACGATTAAAAAGTTTGTAGATCGGATGTTTGTGATTCTTCCGTTTGAGAAAGATTTTTATGCAAAATATGATTACGAAGTCGATTTCGTCGGACATCCGCTGCTCGATGCCATGAAGGATCTACCCGATTTGGATTGGGAAAAATTCAAATCGGAAAACAATTTGGACGAAAGGAAAATCATCGCTTTGCTGCCCGGAAGCCGCAAACAGGAAATCAAAATCAAACTTCCCATCATGCTTTCGGTGGAAAAAGATTTTCCGGATTATCAGTTTGTGGTGGCGGGTGCGCCTTCACAGGAAGAAAGTTTTTACAGGGAAATTGGCGGAAAGGATTTAAAAATCGTTTTTGACCAAACTTATGATTTGCTCCGAAGCGCCGAGGCGGCTTTGGTGACATCTGGTACCGCTACGCTGGAAACGGCTTTGCTCAACACGCCCGAAGTGGTTTGTTACAAAGGAAGCCGTATTTCATATGAAATCGGGAAAAGAGTGGTGAAACACATTGAATATATTTCGTTGGTCAATTTAATTATGGACAGAGAAGTGGTCAAAGAATTGATTCAAAACGAATTAAATCCAAAAAAATTAAAATCAGAATTAAATAAAATCCTTACCGAACCTAAACGGTTCCAAGTCCAGAAAGACTACAAAGAATTGCGTGAAAAGTTAGGCAGGTCGGGTGCTTCGGAACGAACGGCAGAACTGATTGTGGAGGATTTGATGTGAATCAATTTATTTGATTTTAATCTGTTTTTTTACGTTTTTCAACGCTTGTTTTGTGCAATAAGCCTGATAAGGAATTGTTATAATCGGCCCTGCAATTTGTGTCAAAAAATTCCCCGGAAGTGAAAAAGTATGAATCCTAAATTTTATCTCATCATCGGTTTGTTCAATGGTAAAAGTTGAAATTCCTTTTTCAACATGTCCTTCTAATGTGGCATAACCAAATCCCTTTCTGTTTTCTTCCTTTATAATTTCACAAATCCGGACACCAAAAACCACCTTTTGTGAAAAAATTTTATGCGAAGGTAGAAATGCCTGCTGCACAATGGTGTCGCTCATCTGCATTTCACGTCCTTCATCGCTCCATTCTGTTCTGAAAATCATGATGTTCTCCGGAAAAATCTCATAATTAAAAAAGAAGGATAAATCGATTTCATTTAATCGTTTATCCGTATGAATGGGAATTTCCGTTATTTTTTCAACCAGTCGGCTTTTGTCAAACGACATTACCTCTTTAGATTTTAAATCCTCCAAATGTTTTTTTAAAATGATGAATTTGATTCTGAAAATAGACTTTCATTTGCAGAGAGCATTTATTCAAATATCCAAAACTTTCTTTTCTTATCCTAACCCTGACAAGGTTTTGAATCCTGTTAGGGTTAAAAAATTGATTCAATCAAACTCTCGGGAATGATTCTTGCCTTAAATTTACCTTAGAATTCAATAAAAATGAAGCTTCAAAATACATCCGAAACAAATGTAGTGATGATTGGCGCGGGCATCATGAGTGCGACTTTAGCCATACTTCTTAAAAAAATAAATCCTGAAATTAAAATTACGATTTACGAAAAGCTCGATGTGATTTCAGGAGAAAGTTCGGACGCGCTGAACAATGCCGGAACCGGACATTCCGGATTTTGCGAACTGAATTATACGCCGGAACTGGAAGACGGAACCGTGGACATCCAAAAAGCAGTTAAAATTGCCTCCTGGTTTGAAAAATCACGTGAATTTTGGTTCTATCTGGTGGAAAACGGTGATATCAAAAACCCACGGGATTTTATCCGTTCTACCCCTCATTTGAGCTTTGTCTGGGGGGATGAAGATGTTCGTTTTCTCAAAAAAAGATGGGAAAAACTTTCCAAACATCCTCTTTTCAAAGGAATGGAATATTCGGAAGATTTTGATACACTCTCCCGATGGATGCCGCTTGTGATGAAAGATCGTGACCCCAATCAAAAGGTTGCCGCTACCAAAATGGATTTGGGAACCGATGTGAATTTTGGAGCACTGACCAAATCCATCATCGCCGGAATGTTTCTGGCGCATGAAATCGAACTGAAGGTAGCCAATGAAGTCCGTGATTTGAAAAAGGTTGGTGATAAATGGCAAGTCAAAGTCAAAAACCTGGCAACCAACAAGAAATTTGCCGTCGAAGCCGATTTTGTGTTCATCGGAGCCGGAGGGGGCGCTTTGTGGTTGTTAGAAAAATCGGAAATTGAGGAAGCGGAAGGATTTGGCGGATTTCCTGTGAGCGGTGAATGGCTCATCTGCCATAATCCCAAAGTCATCCGACAGCATTTGGTAAAAGTATATGGAAAAGCCAAGGTAGGTGCGCCACCGATGTCAGTTCCTCATTTGGATTCACGTATGATTGACGGCAAAAACCAATTATTGTTTGGTCCTTTTGCCGGTTTTTCGACCAAATTCCTGAAAAATGGTTCTTTTTGGGATCTACCGAAATCCATTGAATGGAGCAATATCAAACCTATGCTGGCAGCCGGTTTGCAAAATCTTCCACTGACCAAATATTTGATTGAGCAAGTCCGTCAGGACAAAGAGGATAAAATGGAAAATTTACGCGAATATTTTCCGTCCGCCCAATCCGAAGATTGGGATGAGTCTGTGGCGGGTCAACGGGTACAGGTCATCAAAAAAGACAGTGAAGAAGGAGGCGTTTTACAGTTCGGAACCGAAATCGTCAGTTCGGGAGACGGAAGTCTGGCAGCGCTTCTGGGAGCTTCGCCCGGCGCTTCCACTTCTGTGAAAATCATGCTGGATCTGATGGAAAAATGTTTCCCCGAAAATGCGGAGGAATGGAAATCCAAAATTCAACGAATGATCCCTTCTTATAAAAATCAGGAGGTGAATGAGGATTATTATGAAAAAAGCCGAAAAAGAACCAACGATTTATTGGAACTGCATCATTAAGGATTGCTTCTATTTTTGAGTTCAAACTCAATTAGGAAAAAAGGAGAAAACCGCTGTTTAACCTTTCATTAACGGAAATCGGTGATTTTATTTTTTAAAATTGCACCCGAAATCCTATGTGAAATGCACAACATCCGACTGAACCTCATTTTTATTTTCTGTCTGTTTTTTTCTGTTATCCTTAATGCTCAAGATAAAGTTTCCATCTCGGGAACTGCGGTGGACGAAATCCTGGAATCCCCGGTGGAAGCAGCAACCGTTTATCTTTCGCTGAAAAAAGATTCCACCGTAGTGGATTATTCGCTTACAGATGCAGAAGGAAAATTTCATTTGGAAGTAAAAAAACTGAATGAACCTGTTTTTTTTACGGTTTCAGATGATTTGTCAGGGAACTATCAGATTGATTTCGAATCCTTAATTGAAAATAAAAATTTGGGAGAAATCCAATTGAAAACGATCATCGATCTGGAAGGTGTGGTCATTTCCGGAGCACCGCCCATCCGCATCAAATCCGATACGCTGGAATTCAATGCTTCTTCTTTTAAAGTTCGTCCGGATGCCAATGTGGAAACTTTGCTGAAACAATTGCCCGGCGTGGAAATAGACGAAGACGGAAAAATAACGGTAAACGGAAAAGAAGTAAATCAGATTTTGGTCAACGGAAAACCCTTTTTTGACAAAGACGGTAAAATTGCTTTGCAAAACCTTCCTGCCAACATCATCAATAAAGTGCAGGTAACCGACACCAAAACCAAAAAAGAAGAAATTTCAGGCGATAAAGCAAGCGGCAATAATTCCAGCATCAACCTCACCATAGACGAAGACAAAAACAAAGGATTCATGCTCAAAGCCATGGCCGGATATGGAACCGACGACCGATATGAAGGAAGTGCCATGCTGAATTATTTTAAGGGAAACACCCGACTCAGCATTTTGGGTTCGTCCAATAATATCAATTCGGTCGGATTTTCCATGAATGAAATCTTTGACAATATGTCGGGTGGCCGAAATCGGAGTGTTTGGATGAATGACAGCGGTTCTTTCAGCATCAACGGAATTAATTTTGGTGGTTCCGGCACCGGAATTACCCAATCCAATGTGGGCGGAATCAATTATTCGGACTCATGGGCCGATGATGACATCGAATTTAACGGAAGTTATTATTACACCGATTCCGACACCAAAAACAACAATAAAACCGTTCAGCAAAACCTCTTGCCCGATAATTTGTACACCACGACTTCGACCACAAAGTCACGCAATCAATCCTTTAACCATAATTTCACCACCAATCTGGAAGTGAAAATTGATTCGACGGCATCTATTTGGTTTGAACCGGGTTATGCGTTTAATAAAACAAAATCTTCCAGCATTTTTGATAAAAATTCGGTCAATGAATCGGGTGAACTTTTAAATGAAAGCAATGGAACCACGGCCGACGAAAAATCCAAACAGAGTTTCAGTAATTCCATTAATTTTTATAAATCTTTTCGAAATAAAACCCGTTTGAATCTGGAGTTTTCCAATTCCAATTCACGCGATAAAGCCGATAGCTACAACATTTCCAATACTTATTTTTACCAATCAGGTGATGCCGACGACATCCGAAATCAATATACGCTGGACCGAAATCGTTCTGACGAATACGACATGAATCTGGAATTTGAACTTCCGGTGTCGGATTCGGCAAAATTCGCTGTGGGAACGGATTATTCCATCAAAAATAAAATAGACAATACTTATGCATTTGATTATGATGAGGCATTTCAGGATTATGTGAACCAAAACGATTTGTTGAGTTTTGAGTATTCTTCCGATTTTGATAACCTGAATCCTTATGCTTCTTTTCGCATCCGCAAAAATAAATTCAATTTGTCATTGACGGGTGGTGTCCAGTTTTTATCACAAAAAAACAATGGAAATTATCTTTCCGATGCTTATTTCCAAAAACAGGAATTCACTCTTCCTTCCGCTTCGGCAAACGGAAATTACCGCTTTGGGAAAGGAAATTCTATTTATTTCAATTATAATTTCAATGTTGATCTTCCTTCGGCCCAACAATTATTGCCGATTGAAAATCGTTCCAATCCTTTGAATTATTATGTAGGAAATCCCGATTTAAATCCGACCAAAACCCATAACATCTATATCGGTTATAACAATTTCAACTTCCAAACGCGCACGGGTTACAACGTAAATTTCGGAGGAAATTTTTACGAATCCAGCATCGCAAATTACCGCGAAATCAACGAAGATTTTCTGACCACTTCCACTTACCGGAACGTAAATGGAAATTACTCGCTTTGGGGAGGATTCAATGCCAATAAATCCTTTTCCAAAAACAAGAGCAAATTTCGTTTGGGTGCAGGCGTTTATCTGAATCATTCTTCCAATAAAGGATTTGTGGAAGGAGAAGAATACATTTCCCGCAACTTCAGCATTCGTCCCAGAATCAATTTCAACTGGGATTTAGGAGAGATTCTGACCGTAAATCCAAGCTATGTGTTGAGTTACCAACACACCGAATATGAAAATTACCGAATCGATAATTCCACCAATATCATTCATACCGCCAAACTGACCACGACCAATTATTGGCCGAAAAATTTTGTCTTTGGGAATGATTTCAGTTATACCTATAATTCCAATATTGCCGATGGTTTCAAAAAGGATTTCTTTCTTTGGAACACGAGTTTGGCGTATAATTTCTGGAAAGATCAACTGACCTTTAAAGTCAAAGTTTATGACATCCTGAACCAAAATACCGGTGACAAAAGAACCATTTCCGATACTTATATTTCAGACGTTCAGAACGATGTGCTCAAAAGGTATCTGATGTTTTCACTTGGATTCAAATTGGACAAATTTGGCGGAAGTAAAGGCAAACGCCCCAATAGAGGAGGTAGGATTATGATTTTTGACTAAAAAGTCACTCTTTATTTATTCAAACCCGCAGCTGGTAAAATTGCGGATTGATTTTCTTCAGATAAGGTGGATTTTCACAGAAAATTCATCAAGATGAAAGCAAAAATCTTTTTATTCGGCTTAGTTTCGTTGCTAGCTCTTTCCTGCAGCGGCGATGATGACAATGCGACGGAAGTTAACCCCGAGCCGGAAACCGTGAAGCTGCTTACCGAGGTGGAAATTGATTTCGGTGATTTTTCGGAGGAATTTGATCTGTCCTATTTTCAGAACAATACCGTCCGCTCTTTTTCGCAAGCCGACATGGTTTGCCTTTTTGCATATTCGGGGGAAAGAGTTTCTTCCATGGAAATACTGTATAATGGTGAGCCCTATGCTGTAGCCGGATTTGAATACGACGGCTCGGGGCATATCATTAAAATGACCATTAACGGCATCGAAAAGCCGGTTACATTCCAAGATAATTGTTACTCGTTCTACTTTGAGCCGAATGATGCTGACATTACGATCTGCTTGAATGAATGGGGCGATATCGACCACTATACCATTTATTATCATAATTTTCAAGACCAGAATATCGTAAGCTTTGAATACGACAGCGAAAAATACGGCAGTTTGTACGCCAGCCATAATTTTATGCTTTATTTCCTTATGGTTCGCCCCTATCCCGACTATTTTATCTGGGTTTCCGCTTTCACTTTAAGGCCGGTCTCCGAAATCCATACAGATTTCTACCAGAGCATTATAAATCAAAATGAATTTGACAACGAGGATTACCTGAAAAAAACGATTGGTTTAGAAGAAGATGACAGCCATGAGATTAGGTATTCCTATGTAGAATTATAATGAATATTTTAAAAAAAACATATATGAAATCAAAAATCTTATTGCTCAGCACTATTTATTTATTCATCATTTCGTGTAACAGTGATGATGAAAATTCCGGACCACCGCCCATTCCGGAAGATGAAAAGCTCATAGAGAACATTGTGGATTCGTACAATTATACTTTTCAGTTTGGGTATAATTCCGACAAAACACTGAAATCCTTCAATTACGCAAATTTCTATATGATGAACGCGTTTTATGAGGACAACCGCGTTTCTTCCCTCCTTTTATTGATTGGTGGGGACAATGCCGAATATTATTTCGAATACGATGAAAACGGGCGGGTTTCATCCGTTTCGCAGGATGACAATGTGAAGCAGGTCGTTTACAATTCCGGTCAGAATTATTACATAGCCCATGAGGAAGACGGCGATGAAACCACCATTTACCTGAATCAATATGACGACATAAAAAAAGTTGTCCTATATGACGCAGCTGATGACGAAACCACGGAATTTCTGTATTTATACGATGACGACCATAAGGGAACCATGACAAACAGCAGCCACCTCAACCTTCATCTTCTTTTATGTTCTGCTGATTTTTATTCAACAACATTCCTTATGTTTATGTCCAATAAACCGGTAACAACCCTTTCAATTGAGGGTTTTGGGCTGTCCAATGCGGAGTATGAATACGATGAACAGGGATTTATTTCCAAAGGCATTTTTGTAGGAAACGGTGAAGAATCGGGGGAGTTTATTTTTAACTATACTCAGCTGTAAATCAATTAAAAAGTTAATAAACCCGAAGTTTTGCTACATTCTGTCCCAACCTTCGGGTTTTCTTTTTACCTTTTTACTCCACCAAAATCCAATATTCCCAAGGCGTAAATTCCAATTCCTGTTTGTTTTCCAAACTGACTTTCTCGCCTTTCATATAATTTTCAAATTCGCCTTCCAGCGGAAGCGTAAATTTCTTTGGCGTTTTGGATAAGTTGGCAATGTAATAGACTTTTTTGCCGTCTTTCTCGCGTTTGAAAGCCAGAATATTTGGGTCGTCTGAAGTTTTGATTCGTTCATAGGAAGCTTTGTTCGCGCCGCCATTCAATGCCGGATTTTCATTTTTCAATTTTCCCAATTTCTCATACACCGGAAACATTTTCCCTTTGTCATGCGTTATCGTATCTTTTTCAAAGAACTTCAATCTTTTGTTGAAATCATATTCCTGTCCGTTGTAAATCAATGGCATTCCCGGAAGTGCATAAGTCAATGCAGCAAAGGTTTCCACGGCATCGCCCAATCGTTCGTATTCCGTTCCATTCCATGAATTTTCATCGTGGTTGGACGTGAAATTCATCATGATATCCTGTTTCTGATAAATACTGTCCTGCTTTTTCATTAATTCATCAAAATCCGAAACATTCTTTTCTCCTTTTGCGATCTCATTCATGAGATGGTGAACAGGCCAATTGTATCCCATGTCAAAAACGCTTTTCAGCAATTCCGGTTTGTTGGATTCCATCAGCATGAATACCGGTTTTACTTCGTTTAATTTCGGATAAACAAATTCCCAAAAATCCAGTTTCACATTGTCTGCCACATCGCATCGAAAACCATCGATGTTGGTTTCTTTTACCCAATACAGCATTTCGTTGGCCATGGCTTCATACAAACCTTTTTCTTCATACACCAAATGCGCTACGTCCGTCCAGCCCCAGGTTTCACCTGTTTCCGGATTCAGCGGATCGGTTACTTCGCCTTTTGCGTTTTTCTGGTAATATTCCGGATGTTCTTTGATCCATTTGTGGTCCCAGCCTGTATGATTCGCTACCCAATCGAGGATGACATAGATGCCGTTTTCATGTGCTGTATCAACCAATTTTTTGAAATCATCCAGCGTTCCGTAACCCTCGTTCACAGCAGTATAATCTGAAATCGCGTAATAACTTCCCAAATACTTTTTTCGTTCTTCCGGATCCTGAATGTCTTCGATGGATTTATCACCGGTCGCTTTTCGTTTGGTCATCGAAATCGGCTGAATGGGCATGACCCACAATACTTTAACGCCTAATTTCTTTAATTCCGGAATGTCTTTGGTAAATGCCTCAAAGGTTCCTTCGGGCGAATATTGGCGGATGTTGGCTTCATAAATCACCGCATTTTCCATTTCTTCTGGCGTGTATTCTTTCATCGCCAAACGGTCAACCTCTACCATTTTTTCTTTTTTACAAGTTGTTGTCAATAAGAATAGACCTAAAATTGTTATGATTAATTTTTTATTTAAATTCATTTTTTTAATTTTTTACCCCTGATTCTTCTGCGAAAATCTGCGCAATCTGCGGGCAGATAATTTTCCCGCAGATTTCGGAGATAAACGCTGATTTTTATTTTAATTCTAAAATTAAGGAAGATTTTCCTTTCACTTCCAAATGATTGTTCAAATTGATTTCCTTTCCTGAAATCACATCTTTTCCAACAGTAAAGTTTTTCATTCCTTCCTTGAATCGGTGTAGATCAAGATTCTGATCCTTTTCCGAATTATTCAAAACCACCATTACCGTTTCTCCCGACGCTTTGGGATCATTGTACCTAAAATAAACATATACGTTCTCCTGCGGAACGAAATGCAAGGTTTTTCCAGTATGAACCACTTCAGCTCCTTTTCTCCAGTTCAGTAATTTTTTGGTAAAATCGAAATATTCTTTTTGTTCGGCAGTTCTTCCCTTTTCTGTAAAGGCATTATTGGCATCGCCTTCCCATCCGCCCGGGAAATCGCGTCGGATGTCGCCATCGCCTTTGCTTTTATCGCCTTTCATCCCGATTTCGGAGCCATAATAAATCTGTGGAATCCCCCGAATGGTCATAATCAACGTCATCGCCAATTTATAATCTTCAATCGAATTGTAAATCTGATTAAGCCGGTTGGTGTCGTGATTTTCAGCAAAAACCATGATGTTATCAATATCCGGATACAGAAAATCATTGGTAAAATTCTCATAAACACGCATCATTCCGGTGTCCCAGCCTTGTTCTTTTTCGTGAAACGCCATCCCGATTGCATCGTGCAAAGTGAAATCCATCACCGATGGTAAATGTGAATTAAATCCCTGAATCGCTGCGATTTTGCTGTCTTTCTGCCAATAAGCCATTTGCGCCTGGTCGTGCATCCAAACTTCACCGACGATGTTAAAATTCGGATATTCATCCATGATGCGTTTTGTCCATTCGGTAATTCCATGCTTGTCGTTGTATGAATAGGTATCAACGCGCAATCCGTCCAAACCTGCAAATTCAATCCACCAAATCGCATTTTGTGCCATGTAATTTAAAACCAATGGATTTCTCTGGTTCATATCGGGCATGGTCGTATCAAACCATCCGTCCATACAGCCTTCGGCATCGTTCTGTGCAGCATTCCCATCAAATTGCGTCGTCATCCGGTAATTGCTTCTTTGAAATCCGTTTTGCTTTTTGGCTTCTTCCGTTTTCCAGACATGAATCCAATCTTGAGTCGGCAAATCCTGAATGATCCAATGTTTGGAACCCCAGTGATTGGTCACATAATCCATCACGAGTTTCATATCGCGTTTGTGCATTTCATCCGCCAAACGTTTGAAATCATCGTTCGTCCCATAACGCGGGTCAATTTTGTAATAATCACTTTGCGCATAACCGTGATAGGAATAAATCGGTTCATTGTCTTCCAACAGCGGAGTGCTCCAAATGGTCGTAATCCCCAATTCATTTAAATAATCAAGGTTCTGAATGATTCCTTCGAGGTCTCCACCATGACGACCATTCAAGTCGGAACGGTTTGCTTTTTCAGCTGTGTTTTTTGTGTTATCATTTTCCGAGGTTCCGTTGGCGAAACGATCGGGCATTATTAAATAAAAAACATCGGAACTGTCAAATCCTTTTCGTTGTGCCGAATTTTGTATTCTTGGTTTGAATTCATAATTGAGTTCCTGAACGGTTTTTTTGCCATTTTTAAAGTTTAACCGGACTTTTCCGGGCTGAACACCCTTGGTGTCAATGGTTACAAATAAATAATTCGGGTTTTCAACTTTTTTGACTTCTTTGATCGGGATTCCATTGGAGAATTCCGGGGTCAAATGATTAATATCTTTTCCGTAAACCAATAATTGCAATTCGGTGTTTTTCATTCCGCTCCACCAAAATTCGGGTTCGATTTTCTGAATTTGGGCGAAAGAGATGTTTAGTACTAATGCAATTAAAAATGTTATTCTATTTCTCATAATTAATTTATTTGAAATTATCTGCGTTGGTCTGCGACATCTG
>JBEBVY010000060.1:0-11349 GCA_040392505.1 Moheibacter lacus
TTTTATGGCATAATTTTCGATAAAACGACAACACGATGAAAAATTTCTTATTGACTATTTTATTTTTTGGAGCTACTATGTCTTTGTCGGCACAACGATTTGGTTACGTGGACACTGACTATATTTTGGAAAACCTTCCGTCCTATAACGATGCCCAGCAAATGCTGAAAACCCAGACCGAACAATGGAACAAGGAAATCCAAAACCGTCAGAATAACGTCAATAAAAGACAGGCCGATTTCTTAAATGAAAAAGTGCTTTTAACGGACGATCAAATCCGCAAAGAACAGGAAGAAATAGACCGTGAATTCAGAGAAATCAAACAAATCCAGGAAAAAAGATACGGTCAGGACGGCGACTTGATCAAATTGAGAAAATCACTGGTAAAACCTATTCAGGATCAAGTTTGGGTAGCGGTAAAAGAAGTAGCGGAAAAAAGAAATTACGGTTTCATATTTGATAAAGGGAGTGACCTGATCATGGTATATACAGATCCTAAATTTGACATCAGCCGTGAAGTTTTATTACAATTGAACCCCAATGCCGTAGAGAAACCCAAAGAAAAAAGTTCGGGAAATACAGGAGCAAAAACGAGTAATTCCCCTAAAAAATCAAGCAATTCCACTTCCCCTAAGAAGTCTAATACTTCCGGAAATGGAGCTTCACGGACATCTAGTACAAAATCAAATATTACCAAATAAAAACTTAAAATTAATTATAACAGAAAATGAAAAATTTAAAATTATTTGTAGCATTCAGCTTTATACTATTGGGGAGTTTTGCGGTTTCCGCTCAGGATTTCGGTGTTGTGGACATAGAAGAAGTTCTTAAAACTTTCCCTGAAAGAACGAATGCAGATGCGCAGTTAGATGCATTGGTACAAAAACACCAAACAGAAATCAAAAAACAGCAAGATGCGCTTTTGGCCATCGAAAAAGATGTACAGACCAAAACAGAAGGAAAATCTCAAGCGGAAATTCAAGGCATGATGACTCAGTTGGAAGCACAACAAAAGGATTATATGACCAAACAACAAGCTTTGGTGAGCTATCAGCAAGCTGCTTCAAAAGAATTGTCTGAAAAAGAAAATGCTTTATTGAAACCGATTGAAGATAAAGTAAAAAATTCGATCAGCAAAGTTGCAACTGCAAAAGGACTGAAATATGTAATGGAAAAATCGATTTTGCTTTATGCAAACGGAACAGACATCACAAGTGATGTGAAAAAAGATTTAGGAATTAAATAATTTAATTTCGATCAAATGCTAAAAAGCCGTTTTTGTTTCTGCAAAACGGCTTTTTCTTTTTAAATTCGAACTTTAATTTTAAAAATGACATTTAAAGAAACCAAATTAAAAGGGTGTTTTGAAATAGAACCGCATCTCATCGGAGACGAGCGCGGTTATTTTTATGAGAGTTACCATTTGAAAAAGTTTCAGGCAAACACAGGAAAAGATATCCAATTTGTTCAGGACAACGAGTCCAAATCCAAATATGGCGTGGTACGCGGCCTGCATATGCAGCGGGGTCAATTTGCGCAAGCCAAATTGGTGCGCGTCCTTTCCGGAAAGATTCTGGATATCGCGGTAGATGTCCGCAAAGATTCGCCAACCTATGGTCAGTCCATATCTGTCGAACTGAGCGATGAAAATAAAAAACAACTTTTCATCCCGGCCGGATTTCTGCATGGATTTTCCGTTTTAAGCGAAGAAGCCATCGTGTATTATAAATGTGATGCTTTTTATGATAAAGATTCGGAGGACGGCGTAAATCCGCTGGATGCCGATTTAAATATCGATTGGCAACTGCCAAACGAAAAAATAATCCTTTCGGAAAAAGACCAATCTGCGAAAGCTTTTACAGATTTTAACCCCTTTTCATTATGAAAAAAATACTGGTAACGGGCGCAAGCGGACAATTGGGTAAATGTTTACAAGATTTCGTAACCGCCAATCCGTCTTCCCGTTTTCAGTTTCTATTTCTGAATCGAGCACAACTGGATGTTTCCCAAAAAGAACTGGTCGAAACTTTTTTCTTTTCCAACAAAATTGATTTCTGTGTGAATTGTGCAGCTTATACGGCTGTAGATTTAGCCGAAAATGAAGCCGAACAGGCTTTTAAAGCCAATGCCGATGCTGTGAAATTCCTGGCGGAAGAATGTGCCGAACAAGGCGCAACATTGATTCATATCTCGACCGATTATGTGTTTGACGGGAATGCTTCCGAACCTTATTTACCGGATGATAAACCCAATCCTATCAACGTTTACGGAAAATCAAAATTAGAAGGCGAGCGATGGGCTTTGGAACTGAATCCCAAAAGCATCGTTGTCCGTACTTCTTGGGTGTATTCAGAATATGGAAAGAATTTCTATACCACGATGCTTCGACTGATGGCGGAACGCGATGAATTGAATGTCGTTTCTGACCAAATCGGGAAACCAACCAACGCTAATGATCTAGCGGAATACATCTATAACCTCATCCTTTCCAATGACAGCCAGTACGGAATCCGGCATTTTTCGGGCCCGGAACAGATGTCCTGGTATGAATTCGCACAGAAAATCGCCAAGGAAAACAACTTCAAAACCCAAATCAACCCGATTCCGACTTCTCAATATCCGACTCCGGCCAAAAGACCGATGTGGAGTGTGTTGGGGGGAGGATAAACTCTGTTTACTATTTTACAGCATAACGGGACAAAAACCTATTGAATTCCAATAACAAGACAACCAATAGTGAAACGAACAATCCAATTAAACCATATTTTAAAATTGAATTATCCAGAATTCCCTTTTCTTCAATTAACCTAAGATTTGAAACAACAAAAATTCCTTTTTCGTAATCAGAAATTTTCTTTTGAGTTCCGTATAATTTTCTTGAAAAAAGCTCTGAATATCTTAATAAATCTGCTTCAACATTTCCCCGAGATGCCGTATTTACCAGTAACTGCTCTGTCCCCGAAGGCCCGGAATTCCTGTTAAGGGTAGCTCTGGACGCCAATATAGAATCAATGTTCTGAATACTTCGGTTCAATATTTTTTCATAAGAGGTCAAAATGGCCAGTTTTCTCTCCTGCTCGCTTTTTGGTCCGGGCAAATTATTTAAATAACCCAACAAGTTCTCTTGTACTTTTCCCAAAGAGGTATTGCCATTTATTTTTAGTTTCAATTTTTGTAATGAATAATCTTCGCTTTTCATTTTACTTTTATAGGCACTGATCTCTGAGGATTGATAATAAAGTGTATCTGTTTGGTCATTTCTCAAAACAGCCATTTCAATTTGATCAAAATAATTATTGATTACGTCTTCTTCTCGCTCAATCGGCTCAACAGACAGTGATTTAACGCCTAATTTTTTAATTAAATCCGTTCCCTCACTTTTATTTACCAAGGAATCAGTCCTGTTTAATTCAGAGGAAAATGCATATAGTTCTATATTGCTGACCGGATTAGAATGCACTACCATTTCATAACTGTAGGATTCACTTTTGGTGAAGTTTTTATAAAATCCATAAGCAGCACCTGCAATCGTCAGTCCCAAAACAACCGGCCAATTTTTTTTCAACAAAACAAAAAAGCGCAGAAAGACTTCTATCAGTTGCCAGAGTTTTCTAAAAATAGATTTAATCCCATTTTTGAAATAGTCCAGTAACCTTATCAGATCTACTTCATCATTCGAATTATTGCTATTTGGTGCTTCCTGATTCATAAGATATAAATTTTGCGTAAATATAATTGAATTGTGTGAATCTATAAAATCAGAAATAAAATGCATCACGAGTGATAATAAACTACATTAAAACCATCCCAAAACAAATTCTTACATTTGCCAATCATTTGTTTTAAACAGAAATGAAAATTAAAAATCTCATCATTTTCGGAACCCGGCCGGAAGCCATCAAAATGGCACCACTCGTACACGAATTCCAAAATAGTTCCTCCGTATTTGAAACGAAAGTTTGTATAACGGCGCAGCACAGGGAAATGCTGGATCAGGTTTTGGATTTCTTTGAAATCACACCGGATTATGATCTGAACCTCATGCGCCCCAATCAGAATTTGTTTAATCTTACTTCTGACATCATTTTGGGATTAAAACCGATTTTGGAAGAATTCACTCCGGACTATGTGTATGTACATGGAGATACGACCACGACGATGGCAGCAAGCATTGCTTCTTTTTACAGTTCGGCAAAAGTCTGTCATGTGGAAGCCGGACTGAGAACGCATAATTTACAGTCGCCTTTTCCGGAAGAGATGAACCGTCAGGTAACAAGTGTCGTAACGAACTTTCACTTTGCACCCACCGAACAATCCAAATCGAATTTACTTCAGGAATCCAAACCGGAAAGCTCCATTTACATCACGGGAAATACGGTAATCGATGCGTTGCTGTTTGGAATTGAAAGGGTAAATTCTCCTGATTTTCAAGATCAGGAAATCGAAGATTTGAAAAATTTAATTCAATCCGATAAACGAATTATTCTGGTTACCGGACACCGGAGAGAAAATCACGGCGATGGATTTATCAGAATTTGTGAGGCTCTCAAACAAATAGCTTTGGAAAATCCGGATGTACAAATCATTTATCCTGTACATTTGAATCCAAATGTCAAAGAGCCCGTATATAAGATTTTATCGGGAATAGAAAATATTTCTCTCATTTCTCCCTTGGCTTATCCGGCTTTTATCTGGCTGATGGAAAAGTCTTATTTAATCATAACCGACAGTGGAGGCGTTCAGGAGGAAGCACCAAGTTTAGGTAAGCCTGTTTTGGTAATGAGGGATACTACTGAAAGACCGGAAGCGGTAATTGCAGGCACGGTAATTCTGGTCGGAACGAACAAAGAAAAAATAATCTCGGAAACTTCCCGTTTATTAAAAGATACTGAAGCCTATCAGAAAATGAGTAAAACACATAATCCTTACGGTGACGGAAATGCCTGTGAGAGAATTGTAAAATTTATTGAAGAAAATGCAAGAAAAATTTAATCCTGAAGTCATAACCATCGGGTTGGGGTACATAGGACTGCCAACTTCCGCATTGATTGCTCAAAATAAAATTCAGGTTTTGGGGATTGACATCAATCCAAATGTGGTCAACACCATAAATGAGGGCAAAATCCATATAGTGGAACCTGAATTGGACAAAGCAGTTGCCAAATCCGTCCAAAGTGGCTTTCTCAAAGCAAGCCTGAGCCCGGTAAATGCCAATGTATATTTGATTGTAGTACCGACTCCGTTCAAAGGAGATCATGAACCCGATATTTCCTATGTACAGGCTGCGACGGAAGGAATAATTCCATTATTGAAAGAAGGCGATTTGTATATCATTGAATCAACTTCTCCGGTGGGGACAACCGAAAAGATGCAGGAATTGATTTATTCCAAACGCCCGGAGCTGAAAGGTAATTTATATTTGGCTTATTGTCCGGAAAGAGTTTTACCCGGAAATGTGATGTATGAATTGGTGTACAATGACCGTGTGATTGGTGGGATTGACGAAAATTCAACTGAAAAAGCCATCGCCTTTTACAGTCGGTTTGTAAAAGGGACACTTCATAAAACCAATGCACGAACAGCCGAAATGTGCAAACTGGTGGAAAATTCTTCTCGCGATGTCCAGATTGCTTTTGCCAATGAGCTTTCGCTGATTTGTGACAAAGCCGGAATCAATGTCTGGGAATTGATTCAGTTGGCCAATAAACATCCTAGAGTCAATATTTTACAACCCGGCTGCGGCGTTGGCGGTCATTGTATTGCAGTTGACCCTTACTTTATCGTTTCCGATTATCCTTTGGAATCACGAATTATAGGTAAGGCAAGGGAAGTAAATAACCACAAAGCATTCTGGTGTGCAGAAAAAATCAAACAAGCTCAAAAGGAGTTTAAACTTGCCAATAACCGTGAGCCCAAAATTGCATTGATGGGTCTCGCATTCAAGCCAAACATTGATGACCTCAGGGAATCTCCTGCAAAATACATCGTTCAAAGGGTTTTACAGGATGCCAATGATGAAGAGTATTTTATCGTAGAACCAAACATCGAAGAACACAATGTCTTTAAGCTAACCAATTACAAAGAAGCGGTTGAAAAAGCTGATATCATTGCCTTTCTGGTGGGGCATAAAGAGTTTTTTGAATTGAATATCACTGAAGATAAAGTTATTCTAGATTTTTCTGGAGTAAGAAAGTAAATAATTGTCTGTGAAAGTATTAATTGTCAATCCTCATATGAAAATTGGGGGAATATCAGCTTCATTGTATAATTTAGTTGATATTTTACACAAAGAAAAACCAGCTCTTGAGATTGAATTATTTTTGTTTAACCCTATCTTACTTGACAAGTATAAAGACTTAACAAATAAGACAAAGATTCATTCTAATTTTTTATTGAGTTGTTTGTTTTTAAACTTCAAACAAGCAAGATCGTACTACAATCCCGTTAAACTTTTAGTATATGTGTTTCTAAAAATACTGTCTAAAATTACAGGGACAAACATTTTGAGAAAGTTAGTCATTCGCAATTCATCCTTTAAAAGACAATATGATGTGGCTATTTCCTTTTCAAATGATATTCCTTTAAAGGATGTTTTCCTTGGTTCAAATTATTTTGTCCAAAGAGTGGTGGCCGCAAGAAAAAAGATTTCTTGGATTCATAACGATTTGGATAAGTTGGGCATAACAAGAGATTATATCCTCAGAGAGTATGCTCCTTTTGACCGTGTTGTCAATGTTTCAAATAGTTGCAAAAATCGATTTGAAGAATTGGCACCTGAATTTATTGCCAAATCATATTTGTTGGAAAATTATATTGACAGTCAATTGCTACAGAAAAAAGCTACCGAATTTAGTCCTTATCAAAAGGAAAGTGAAAAAATAAGAATTGTTACTGTTGCCCGGATTGATAACCAACAAAAGCGAATTGACCGAATTCTAAAAATTTCAAAAAAACTGGTAGAAAACAAAATTGATTTCAAATGGCATGTGATTGGGAGTGGGCCAGACTTAAACATTTTATTGAAGGAGAGAGACAGTCTTGGATTAACTGAATATGTGGCTTTTGAAGGCTATCAATCCAATCCATTTCCTTACATCAAAAACGCTGATATTTTTGTACTAACATCTTCATACGAAGCCCAGGGAATGGTACTTAGTGAATCCTTGATTTTGGGAACTCCCGTTGTTACCACCAATTTTCCGGCTGCTTATGAATTTGTAAAAGATGGAACAAATGGGATCATTTCAGAAAATAATTCCGTTTCATTGTACGAATCCATCTTAGGTTTGATTCATAACAAATCTAGGTTAAAAGAAATGAAAAAAATCCTTTCAGAAACAAATTTAGGCAACGCAAAATCGGTTTTCATGGATAGATTTGAACATCTAATTTACATTTAAATGTCAATTGAACAGAAAGCGATAAAAGGTATCAAATGGACCACGCTCAATACGCTTACGTTAACAATTTGCACATTGTTAAAGATTTCAATTCTTGCAAGATTAATAGACAAATCAGATTTTGGATTAATGGCTATCATCACTTTTGTGATGGGATTTGTAGATTTATTTATGGATATGGGAATCAGCATTGCTATTTTACATAAACAGAAAATTTCGAAAAATGAATATTCCAGTTTGTATTGGATAAACATTCTATTTTCGATAATCATTTACATTATTATCTTAGCAATTACTCCTATTGTTTCCCAATTTTATAAAGAGGATAACTTAAACATTCTAATACCACTTACAGGATTCAGTATTTTGATTGTCGCAATTGGAAGACAATACAAAACCATTTTGCAAAAAAGCCTAAATTTTAAAAGAATTGCGCTAGTCGAAATTACCGCTGCCATTATTTCTTTAATCACTGCCATTATTTTAGCTTATAATGATTTTGGCATCTATTCATTAATTTATTCCTTATTAATTAATTATACAATCGTAAGTTTTGTGTTTTTATTAACCGGTTTCAGCGAACATCCAATACGTTTCCATTTCAAATTAAGCGAAACCAAAAGCTTTTTAAAAATCGGCATTTTTCAAGTCGGATCCCAAATTGTCAATTATTTTAATCGTGATTTGGATGTATTGCTTATCGGAAAGTTTTTTGGTTCCGAAATATTGGGTGGATATAGTTTAGCAAAGCAATTGGTATTTAGGCCTGCTCAAATCATCAATCCGATTTTAACCACAGTCGCCACACCAACTTTGGCAAAAATGCAACACAATCTGGCAGTTTTAAAGGAAAACTACCTGAAACTCATTAATTTGGTTTCTTCAGTAAATTTTCTGGCTTACCTTGTTATTTTCATTTTTGCGCCTTTCATCGTAGAGATTTTTTATGGAAATATGTACGATGAAATCGTTCCTATCGTTCGGATTCTGTGTTTCTATATGTACATCCGAGCATTGGGAAATCCAATAGGAAGTTTGGTTGTGGCGACCGGAAATACGCATTTGGAATTTTACTGGAATGTATTTACTTTGGTACTTATGCCGATATTAATTTTATTCGGAGCACAACATTCTGTCGAATGGATAGCTATCTGTATATCCATTGGGATGGCACTGCTCATTGTTCCAAATTGGTATTTTTTGGTAAGAAAAATGATTCCGGTGAGTTTTAAAGAGTTTATAATATCTTTAGTACCCAAAATCAATTATAAAGAACTTCGTAACTATTTGCAAAAAAAATGACACAATGAGACTACAATTAAATACTTATCTTTTATTGATATTTGGTTTAAGTTGCCTGAACTGTCAAAACAAAGACGAAATCAACATTGACTATAATGTAAATTTAGATTCTCAAATTTCACACGACTTAAATCTTCCCAATTGGGGACCTTACACAAAAAAGTATGTGGGCATTTCTCACATACCCAACGTTGAAAAGGGGTTACGTTACGATCTAAGTATATTTCCTACAGTGACTGGTCAAAAATCGCCTATTCCTGATGTTTTAAAACAAGGAAATTTTCATATATGGGAGGCATCGCCGGATTTAAAGTACTTTTCGTACCGACACCAAATAGAATGGAAAGATAAGGTCTATGCCGATATTTCCTATTCATTTGTAGATGATAATTCCAGATCCATCATTCTGAATCTCGTCAACACGACAAACTCCAACAAATCACTGGACATTCACATGATTTCGTCCATGCATTTTCCTCCTTTGGAACCGTATAAACCGGACAACGAAATTTTGATAAAAAAACTGGAACTTCCTGAAAATGCAATTTGGGTGGAAGCATTGGATTACAAAACCTATACGTATAATTATCCTGAACATAGGGATCGTTTGATTTACAACGGAATGCTCCGAGCAGAGGTGCGTGAGAATGGCTTAATCAACGGAAATGCAATCGAATTTGCGAAACAAAGAGGTGATAAAGTTGTATATGAATTTGAACTTCCACAATCAATTGAAAATCCTGTTTTGTATATACGGTACAAATCTCTGGGAGATAAAAATGCCATAATTGGTGTATCGGGTTCTGTCAATACAAGTTTTGAATTTGAAAAAACGACTGATTTTGTATTCAAAGAAATCACGCTCGGTCAACTGACGGATAAAAATATACGACTTGAATTTGACACTAAATCAAGTAGTAAAGTTTTGGTCGACGGTTTTGCAGTTTTGAACCAAAATGAAATCAACAAAGTAAAGGTTTCCGATGTTAATTGGAATCCTGCTCCTGAAATAATAAATTCGGAGACCCCAAATTCTTTTATTTTAAAATATGAAAATACAGATGTTTATTATGGGCTGTATTGGGGTGAAAACAAGACTGAAATAAACGATTTTCCATCCGGAGATTTGCCTGAAAATTTCAACACAACAGGGGAAAAAGATTCTCTTTCCACTACATCCGGGTTTTTAAAAGATGTGATTTTACGACCTGTGGTCGTCAAGCCCAACTCTACAAAAGTTTTGCATGCTTATGTTTGCAGTGGAGATTTGGAGCAGGTCAAGCAGAATCTTAAAACTGCTAAAGATTTGGATTATAAAAAAATTCAGGAAGAAGCTAGAAAACACCTTCATTCGTATAATGTAATTCCGGATGGAGAAAAGTTTCTCTTCAGCCAACAGCGTATGATGGCAACCACTTTTAGCAACGTCGTATATCCCATTTATACTCAAAACCAATACATACGACACTCTACACCAGGCAGAAAATGGGATTGTTTGTACACTTGGGATTCCGGATTTATCGGGATTGGCTTGAACCAACTCGACACGGAAAGAAGCATTGAAAATCTAAATGCCTATTTGAATTTTCCTGAAGAACAATCCGCTTTTATCCATCATGGAACTCCGCTTCCGGTACAATTTTACCAGTTTTTGGAGATTTGGAACAAAACTCAATCAGAAGAATTTCTGGAAGAGGTCTATCCGAAATTAAAATATTATTATGATTTTCTTGCAGGAAAGATCAAAACTTCAACAACCAATAATTTGAATTCAGGACTCATCCGCACTTGGGATTATTTTTACAATTCCGGTGGTTGGGATGATTATCCGGCTCAGGTTTATATGCACGATAACAAATTAACCAAAGTGGTTACGCCTTCTGTGAGTACAGCACATCTTATCCGTGCAGCTAAAATCATGGAACTGGCTTCACGTCATCTTCAAAAATTGGAGGATTTTGAGACCTATCAAAAAGATATAGAGACTTGGGCTAATGCTTTGAACAAATATGCTTGGGATGAAAATTCGGGTTACTATGGTTATCTTTTGCATTCAGGCAATGGAAATCCTAAAGAAATTTTGAAATACAACGATGAGGTAAATTACAATATGGGACTGGATGGAGTTAGTCCGATTATTTCCGGAATTGCAGATAAAAACCAAACCCAAAAAATGATGTTCAACCTTACCACCAAAGGAAAAATTTGGTCAGATGTTGGATTGTCAACCGTCGACCAATCTGCCCCTTACTACAACAAAAGTGGTTACTGGAACGGTCATGTATGGATGCCTCACCAATGGTTTTTCTGGAAAGCTATGTTGGATCTAGGGGAAACTGATTTTGCATATAAAATTTCCGATACTGCTCTCAATGTATGGAAAAGGGAAACGGAGACTACTTATAATTCAAACGAATATTTTTCAATCGAAACCGGTCAAGGAAAAGGTTGGTATCAGTTTAGTGGACTCTCTACACCGGTTCTTTCCTGGTTTACCTCTTATTATGAAATTGGAACTTTTACCACGGGATTTGACGTTTGGGTAATGAAAAGGAAATTCAATCAGGATTTCAGTGGATTTGAAGCGCAAGTTCGTCTGTTGGATAAAAACGATAAACCCTTTTCCGTAATTCTCTGTTTGAATCCC
>JBEBVY010000061.1:0-11209 GCA_040392505.1 Moheibacter lacus
AAAAAAACTTGGAGAATTTTGAGGCACCATGTCCGTAAATCATAAAACTTCCGGCAGCCAGCCGAAGTATTAGACTGGCTAAATCCAAATTGGAAACAGTTGTGCCCGATGAAAACAATCCTTTTAATTTCATATACTGAATTTTTTAGGAAAGTAAAGGTAGAAATTAAAATCAAAACGATTTTTTCTTTCAAGAATTGCATAGGTAAACCTTTTTTAACCAAGGAATTCCACCACAAAATCAAAAAAAGCTTTGGGATTTTCTGCATGAACCCAATGTCCTGAGTTGGGAATGGTTTTGATTTCCGAATTCGGGAAATGTTTTCGGATCAATGCAAAATCAGAATCTTGGATGTAATCCGATTTTTCACCGCGTAAAAACAGCGTAGGTTTGTCAAAAACACCATCGGTCAAATTTCCGCCCACCATATCGTTGTAGGTATCGGTAAGCGTTTTCAGATTGAAACGAAACGCGTATTTTCCTTCTTCTATGTGATAAACATTTTTCAATAAAAACTGTCGGGTTCCCATTTCCGGAATGTATTGCTTCAGTACTTCTTCCACATCGGATCGCTTTTCCACTTTGTCAAAATCTACGGAATTCAAAGCTTTTATAATTCCCTGATGATGCGGCGGATAAGCCTTTGGCGCCATGTCGGCCACGATGAGTTTTTCGATTTTTTCCGGATGTTCATAAGCAAATTCTATCACCGAACGCCCACCCAAAGAATGCCCAAGCAAATAACAGGAGTTGATCTGATGATGATTCAGATAATTCAGAATATCGTCAGACATCGCTTCAAAACTCATATCGTCTGAATGGAAACTTCTTCCGTGATTGCGCAAATCAATCGCATGAACCGTATAAAATTTAGCAAATTGTTTGGCAAGCGTCGCGAAATTATCGGACTGTCCGAACAACCCATGAAGAATCAAAAGATGTTTGGGTTGGTCGCCGACCTGTTCGCCGTGGCGGACTATTTTACTGTGGAGGATTTCTGACATCATTGAGAATTTTTTAAGGGATTATTTATTTGAACATTTAATGGAATATTATGAGGAAGATGGAAATTTTTGTAATATGAAATGGAATCACTTTTAATCAAATTTTCTATTTTGTAAAGTTGTTCAGTTGTCATTTCGTTCTTTATCACGTTATTCAGATTCATTAATAAACTTTCAAAGTTTCCAATATAAGTAATTTGTTTTGCTTTAATTTCGAAGGGAATATTAGTAAGGAATTTGTAATCCTTTGAATCAATAAAATATATAAATTCTTTAATAAAATACTTACCGGCAGGAAGTGTAGAGCTGTTAAGATATTTTATTTCTGATTCATTCTCTTCATAATGAAACCTCTTTGAAAATTTAGAATCTAAATAATAAATGTAGGTTGATGGAGAATTTTCATTTTGTATTAGTAAAGCATAATTATAAACCTCTGAGTTTGGAGGAATAGTTTTTGAAAATGAGTAAATCAAAATTCCATTAGTCTTTTTATCATAAAACCTATTTCCTCTTTTTGTATCATAAGGTGCCATATGAGTACAAGAGGAAATAACGCAAAAAATAAAAAAACAGAATAATTTCTTCATTAACATTATCTGTTTGCCAACTCAATCCTCTTCAGATACGCTTGAATCGTATTTTCCATTCCCATATAAATCGCTTCTGAAATCAGCGCATGACCGATGGAAACCTCCGCAATTTCAGGAATTTGTTCAATGAAATACTGCAAATTATCCAAACTCAGATCATGCCCGGCGTTTAAAACCAGACCGTTTTTAATCGCTTCATCAGCCGTTCCCCGATAAGGTCGTATTCCGGCCAAATTTCCTTTTCCATATTCCACCGCAAAACTTTCGGTGTAGAGTTCAATGCGGTCTGTTCCGGTTTTGGCAGCAGCTTCCACCAATGCGGGATTCGGGTCGAGAAATATCGAAGTTCGGATTCCGTTTCTTTTGAATTCGGAAATGATATCAGTCAAATAAGATTGGTGTTTAACCGTGTCCCAACCGGCATTGGATGTAATGGCATCCTCGGCATCGGGAACCAGCGTTACCTGTTCGGGTTTCACTTCCAGAACGAGTTTCATAAAGCTGTCCACCGGTTTTCCTTCGATGTTGAATTCGGTTGTGACAACGGATTTTAAATCATAAACATCCTGATAACGGATATGTCGTTCGTCCGGTCTTGGGTGAACGGTAATTCCCTGTGCACCAAATTCTTCCGCTTTGATGGCTGCTTCCACCAGGTTGGGCGTATTTCCGCCGCGTGCATTGCGCAGGGTCGCGATTTTATTGATATTGACACTAAGCTTGGTCATGATTGAGATAAATAAAAGGTTGTGAAATTTCCAAATCAAATTCTTTGCTGGCACTGATCAGATGGTCAAAAATATCGGACTGAATTCGTTCATAAGTCAAAAAATCAGACGAAGTCGTAAAACAATAAATCTCCAACGGCATTCCTTCCAGAGTTTGTTCTTTTTGACGAACTACCAATTTGTCAGATTTCGAAATATCGGGACGGCTCATCAGATAGTTCTCTGCATAAATCCGGAATACGCCTATGTTGGTCAATTGTCGTCCGTTGATGACATAGTCTTTATTTGTGACGGATTGATTGCTTTCCTTTATTTCTTTTTCCTTTAATTGGATATACGAACTGATCAAATCGATTTTACGGAAACGGCTGAGTAATTCCTCATCACAGAATTTAAAAGAATTCACATTAAACACAATCGGTCGTTTGATTCGTCGTGTATGCGATTCCAGCATAGTGGTATGATTGGTGACCTCAGAAGCAATCAGGTCATAGGTCGGAACGGTAGAAATCGTTTTGTTGAAATTCTCAATTTTGGTAATAGCCAGATTGATTTCTTTTACGACACCTTCGATCTGGTATTTTGAAACCGAAATCCAATCGCCTACTTTTATACTTTTGGAAGTTGCGATCTGCAAACCGGAAACAAAACCCAAAATGGAATCCCTGAAAATCAATAAAACCACGGCTGTCAAAGCTCCCAAAACGGTCAGAATCTTTGAAACATCCGTGTCGATCAGCGTTGCGATAAAGGTCAAAGCTCCAAAGAAAGCCACGAAAATCTTGATCAATTGTCCAAAGGCACGAATCCCTATCGTTGTATGACTTTCCCGCTCATCGTTGATGTCTATGATGGCATCAATTACACGGAAAACAAATCGGATGATGATCAAAATGACCAATAATCCAATGAATTTATCGGCAAATTTGTCGATCCCATGATATTTCTGAAAGACATAAGGATTTATTTCTACAAGCATCCATACCGTTATGAAATGGATAAGCGTCCGGAAAACCTTATGCGAATAAAACTTTTTAAGCCAGGTCAGTTTTGATTTTCTCGCCAAAACTCCCAATAAACTTCCAAAGGATTTCTGAAGAATGAAATCAATCAACAACAAAGCCAATACCCAAAAAATAACTTCTACAAAGGGTAAAAATGCCTTACCCAAAGTATCTCCAAAAAGTTCTTTTACTTGTTTGCGGACAACCTTGGCCCAGTCGGTTATGTATTTGTTTGAGTATAATTTGGACGAAGTTTCGAACACGGACTAAAAAATTTCCCACAAAGGTAATACCTATTCAAAATTTAACCGTTATCATAATCCTAAAAGATTGTATTTTTACGCAAATGGAAGACAGCTTTATCAAAATTCTTTTTGCGATTGTGATGTTAGTCGGTGTAGCGGGCTCTATTTTACCGGTTTTACCCGGTGCGCCATTGGCGTATGGATCACTTTTATTGGCCCGAATTTTTAATTTCTCCGAATTAAGCTGGTGGATAATTGGGCTTTTTGGAGTGTTGACTATCATCGGAATAATTCTGGATTATATGGTGCCGATTGCTACCACTAAAAAGATGGGCGGAAGTAAATATGGAATCTGGGGACTGGTCATTGGTTTTATAATCGGAATTATATTTCCACCCTTTGGATTTGTCAGCATTATTGTTGCGCCATTTTTAGGCGCTTTGATAGGCGAATTGATATATGACCGCCAAAATCATAAAAGAGCCATAAAAGCGGCAATGGGTTCCGTCATTGGTTATTTTCTGACCAGCGGATATGGGATTTTGTTGTGTTTGTCCATGCTGGTGGTTTTTCTGATGACGGATGTTGTTTAGTTGAAATATGAAATTAAATAAAGATCGCGTCCAGCTTTAAAACAACTCCATAGATTCTATCCCTTTTTCCAGTTCCAATAAGAATTTCTTCCGGTGAAGTCCTCCGGCATATCCGGTCAGACTTCCGTCTTTCCCGATCACGCGATGACAAGGAATCAAAATCGAAATCGGATTTTTCCCGTTGGCGCTTGCGGCCGCACGGATGGTTTTTTCGTCTCCTAATTTTCGGGCTAAATCCAAATAAGAAATGGTTCTTCCAAACGGTATTTTTCGCAACTCATCCCAAACAGACAATTGAAAATCAGTTCCTTGTGGGGCCAAATTCACATCAAAACGCCATTTTCCGTTTAAAAAATATTGATCCAATTGCTGCATTAATTGATGCGCAATTTCCGGCTGATGGGGAGTTGTGGCCGGTTCCTGATCAAAAAACAGGATAGAATGAATTTCGGAGTCGTTGCCTCTGATTTCCAGCCAACCTATTTTCGTTTTATATTTAGAAGTGAAATTCACTATTTTAAATAATTATTGTATATTTGCATCGAATTTAAGGAGAAAATCTATGAAAGAGGGCCATTTAGCTCTCTTTTTTGTTCGCTATGAATCAGGAATTAGTAAAAAAATTAATGGACGAAGCCATTGCCGAGAACCCGAAATTGTTTTTGGTCGAATGGAAAATTTCAGCTGACAATTCCATCGAAATTTTGGTAGATGGAGATGAAGGTGTTTCGATAGATGAAATCGTACGCATCAGCCGTCATGTTGAGCATAATCTGGACAGGGAAGAAGCCGACTTTTCGTTGAACGTTTCATCGGCAGGCGTAGGAAATCCTTTGGTTTTGCCACGGCAGTTTAAAAAGAACATCGGGCGAACTTTAATGTTGACCAAAACCGATGGCGGAAAAGATACAGAGGGTGAATTGACTTCAGTAGATGAGGAGGGAATTCAATTAAAATGGACAACGCGTGAACCAAAACCGGTAGGAAAAGGAAAACATACCGTAGAAAAAGAAGAGAAAATAAAGTATACAGAAATTAAAAAAGCGATAGTTAAAATTAGTTTTTAAAAATTTAACAAAATGGACAATATTGCATTGATCGAATCATTTGGTGATTTCAAAGATGAAAAAAACATAGACCGAATTACGCTGATGGCGATTTTAGAAGAATCTTTACAAAGCGTATTGCGGAAAAAATTCGGGTCCGATGATAATTTTGATATCATCGTCAATCCTGACAAGGGGGATTTGGAGATTTGGCATAACCGAATCGTGGTAGAAGACGGAATGGCGGAAGATGACAGTGCGGAAATAGAATTGTCGGAAGCCCGAAAAATAGAACCTGACTTTGAGGTGGGAGAAGAAGTTTCGGAGCCGATTGCCTTAAAAGATTTGGGAAGAAGAGCGATTTTGGCTTTGCGTCAAAATCTGGTTGCCAAAGTAATGGAACATGACAACGCCAATCTTTATGAACGTTTTAAAGATATAGAAGGAGAAATCGTTTCAGGAGAAGTTCACCACATCCGTCAGAAACATATCATCGTGATGGATGACGAACAAAACGAAATGATTTTGCCTCGTGAAAACCAAATCCCATCTGATTTCTTCCGAAAAGGAGAATCGGTGCGTGCTGTGGTAGAGGAAGTAAAATTAAAAGGAATCAAACCTCAAATCATTTTGTCGAGAACATCGCCTAAATTTTTAGAGAAATTATTTGAAACTGAAATTCCTGAAATTTTTGACGGCATCATCACCATAAAAGGTGTAGTGCGGATTCCGGGCGAAAAAGCAAAAGTGGCTGTAGAATCTTATGATGACCGAATTGATCCGGTAGGAGCCTGTGTGGGAATGAAAGGTTCCAGGATTCACACCATCGTCCGTGAATTGAAAAATGAAAATATAGACGTAATTAATTATACCAATAATTTACAACTTTATGTCTCCCGAGCTTTAAGTCCCGCACGGATTTCCCGTATGGAAATAGATGAGGCCGACAACAAAGTAAGGGTTTATGTAAAACCGGAAGAAGTTTCCAAAGCCATCGGTAAAAACGGACACAATGTGCGTTTGGCAGGGAAACTGTTGGGGATGGAAATAGATGTGTTCCGAGATATACCGCAAGACGAAGATGTGGAATTGGCTGAATTTAGCGATGAAATCGACTCTTGGGTGATCGAAGCTTTCCAAAAAATCGGATTGGATACTGCGAGAAGTATTTTGGAGCAGGATATTAATGACCTGATTTCCCGAACCGATTTGGAAGAAGAAACCATCCATGAAGTTATCCGAATCTTAAAAGAAGAATTGGAAGACTAAAACCAAAACAAGAAAATAAAACGTACTAAATTTAGAATTAGTACATTTGCAAACTGAAAAATCCAAATCAATATATGTCGGAAACGATAAGATTAAATAAAGTATTAAAAGAATTAAACATCTCAATTGACCGAGCGGTTGACTTTTTGAACGAAAAAGGAATTCAGGTAGAACGTACGCCCAATACCAAAATCGATCAAGATACCTATTCGGTATTGATCAAAGAATTTCAATCTGACGCTAAACAGAAAGCAGCTTCAGAGGAAGTCGTGATAAACAAAATTCCGGAAAGAAAGCCCGAACCTGTTAAAAAGGAAGAGCCGGAACCAAAAGTTGAATCACCGGAAGTGATCGCTACCGTAAAGGTTGAGCTGGAAGGTCCTAAAACAGTTGGGAAGATTGATTTGGATAAACTAACTCCTTCAAAAACCAAACCGGCAGAGGTTGAAAAACCAAAAGAAGAAGCAAAGCCCGAAAAAGAAGAAGTGAAGGAGGAAGTTAAAGAGGAAGAGATTGAAAAACCACAACCGGTAGAAGAAAAGCCAAAGGCGGAAGAAAAGCCAGAAGTTGTTCAAGAGAAAAAGGAAGAAGTGCCGGCAGAAAAAACAAACTCAGAATCTGAAGAACCGGAAAAGATCAAAACCCAATACCAGAAACTGGATGGCCCGAACTTTACCGGGAAAAAATTGGATCTAACCGAATTTGACAAAGACAAAAAATTAGCGGAAGAGCGAAAAGAAAAGCAGAAGCAGGAAAAAGAAAACAAGAAAAAACGGAAACGCATCCGCAAAGACGTAAAATTGGATGATGTAAAGCCTTCTGATAATTCAAACGGAAACAACAACAACACCAACCGTCCACACAAACCAGGTGGAGGGAATCATAACAATCGTCTGCCGAGAAGACCTCAAACTGAATTGACAGATGAAGAAGTTTCCAAACAAATCAAAGAAACGCTTGAGAAACTAACCAATAAAGGTGTAAAATCCAAAGCGTCCAAACACAGAAGAGATAAACGAAAAGAGCGCCGTGAAATGGAAGCCATGGAAATGGAAGCCATGGAAAAAGACAAAACGCTTCATGTGACGGAATTTGTAACGGTAAATGAATTGGCAAGTCTGATGGATGTGGCGGTAACGGAAGTGATTTCAGCTTGTATGTCATTGGGCATCATGGTGACCATGAACCAGCGTTTGGAAGCAGATACCATTCAGTTGGTGGCGGATGATTTTGGATATGATGTAGTGTTTAGCAATGTGGAAGAAGATCTGGAAGTTGAGGACGAAACAGAAGATACAGCAGAAGACCTGGTAAGCCGTGCGCCGATTGTGACAGTAATGGGTCACGTGGATCATGGTAAAACATCCTTATTGGACTACATCCGTAAAGCCAATGTTATCGCAGGTGAGTCCGGAGGAATTACCCAGCACATAGGAGCGTACAACGTAAAACTGGAAAACGGTCAACAAATCACATTTTTAGATACGCCGGGTCACGAAGCTTTTACAGCGATGCGTGCGAGAGGTGCTCAGGTAACGGATATAGCCATTATCGTAGTAGCCGCAGATGATCAGGTCATGCCTCAAACGCGTGAGGCCATCAGTCATGCTCAGGCAGCAGAAGTACCTATTATTTTTGCTATCAATAAAATCGATAAACAAACTGCTAATCCTGAAAAGGTAAAAGAGCAATTGGCGGGAATGAATTTATTGGTAGAGGAATGGGGAGGTTCTATTCAGTCTCAGGATATTTCAGCCAAACAAGGATTGAATGTAGAAGAATTGCTGGAAAAAGTATTGTTAGAAGCAGAAATACTGGATCTAAAAGCCAACCCCAAAAGATTGGCAGTAGGAACAGTTGTTGAAGCTTCGTTGGATAAAGGTAGAGGATATGTTTCGACTATATTGGTGCAAAACGGAACCCTACGTGTCGGAGATTATTTGGTAGCGGGAAGTAACCATGGAAAGGTGCGGGCCATGCTAGATGAAAGAGGAAAACCTGTAAAAGAAGCAGGACCTTCAACTCCGGTTACTATATTGGGACTTGACGGAGCCCCGACTGCAGGAGATAAATTCCGTGTATTTGAAGATGAACGGGACGCAAAACAAGTGGCGACGAAACGGGAGCAACTTCAAAGAGAACAAACCATCCGTACGCAGAAACATATTACGTTGGATGAGATTGGTCGTCGAATTGCTTTGGGGGATTTCAAAGAATTGAACATCATCTTGAAGGGAGACGTAGATGGATCGGTAGAAGCATTGACAGACTCTTTGCAAAAATTATCTACAGAAGAGATCCATATCAACATATTGCATAAAGGAGTAGGGCAGATTACAGAATCTGATGTGTTGTTGGCCAGTGCGTCCGATGCAATTGTAATTGGATTTAATGTGCGTCCGGGAGCTTCTGCTAAAGAAATTGCGGAGCGTGAAGAAATTGAAATCCGAAACTATTCCATTATTTATGATGCGATCAATGATGTGAAGGAAGCGATGGAAGGAATGTTATCACCGGAACTGAAAGAACAGGTGATGGGTAACATCGAAATCCGTGAAACATTTAAAGTTTCCAAAGTGGGAACGATTGCCGGTTGTATGGTATTGGATGGAAAAGTGACGAGAAACTCTAAAATCCGATTGGTTCGGGATGGAGTTGTAATCCATGATGGTGAACTGGCGAGTTTGA
Source organism: Moheibacter lacus (assembly GCA_040392505.1). GTDB lineage: Bacteria > Bacteroidota > Bacteroidia > Flavobacteriales > Weeksellaceae > Moheibacter > Moheibacter lacus_A. The sequence continues at coordinate 9,172 of JBEBVY010000061.1, forward strand.
AACGCTTCAAAGATGATGTAAAAGAAGTCACAAAAGGATACGAATGTGGGTTGAACATCAAAAACTACAACGATATCCAGGTTGGAGATATTATTGAAGCCTATGAAACCGTCGAAGTGAAAAAGAAATTGAAATAATTTATTAACAAATTTATAATAGGAAGCCATTCGAATATTTCGGATGGTTTTTTTGTTAAAAATCTTTGCCATAACTCATTTCAAGAGAAAAAGACTGTTGTTAAAGTTTAAATAAATTTGGATTTCTTAATAAAATGTTACAATTTTGCCACGATAATGTTATAAAAAATTAAGTATGAGGACAAAATTTGCATTTATTAGTGCACTTTTCCTGCTTTTTATAGGGCAGGTAGTTTTTGCTCAGGTTACTGGTACTGTGGAGGATGATTATGGTCCGGTGGCAGATGCAGAGGTAACTGTGAGAGGAGGAAATGCGTCAGCCGTTACAGATGAAAACGGATCGTTTTCCATTGATGCTCAAATAGGAAACGTTTTAGTTGTGACAGACGCAATGGGAACTGCTCAAGATTTTACCGTTACTCGACTCAACATGGGAACCATGAAGTTTGGGGACGCTGTAGAACTTGAAGTTGTGACCATTACCAAGTCGATCTTTGATCCGGGCAAGGTTTCAAATGCCGGGGTAACGAGAGTTGATTCAGAAGTAATTGAAACACAGACGCCTTCCTTGTCTGTTGACCAGATGTTGGCCGGTAAGATTTCAGGTTTGAATTCCGTAGGACAACAAGGGGGTTCACCTGGTAGTGTGGGTAACGTAGTAATTCGTGGTGCTCTTGGTTTAAATGGTGGTGTAAAAAGCCCACTGTATATCGTAAACGGTGCTTATTTGAATGAAGATGACGTGAATTCAATCAACCCAAATGACATTGAGTCAATTGACGTATTGAAAGAAGCATCTCAATTAGCGGTTTATGGTTCACGAGGAGCGAATGGTGTAGTTATCATCAAAACCAAGTCAGCCAAAAAAGGACAATCTATCATTAACTATAGAACCAGCTTTGGTTATTCAGAGTTAATGGATTTGAACAATTTGGAAACAATGGGATCAAGACAATTACTTGAATTCCAAAACCAATTAAGTACGAGTGTTGATGATGAAGGAAACCCAACTGGTGCGGGTATTGCCCGTACACCGGAAGAAATTGAAGCATTGAGTCAAATTAACACAGATTGGTTTGATGAATATACCAAAGGAGGTTTCATGTCTTCTCACTATTTATCCATTGCAAATGCAGGGGATAACTCAAGTACAAACTTCTCTGTAGGATATGACGAAAACACTGGTAATATCATTTATTACAAAGGATTTGAAAGAATTACATCATCCTTTAACAATGTTGTACAGGTAAATGATCGTTTCAGCTATGGTTTAAATGCTTCCGGAAGTTACACGGAAAGAGATAATCCAAGAGACCGTTACAATGGACAAAACCCATTCTTTAACATCTTGAGAAATACACCTTATTCAACTGTATATCAATTGGATGCTGAAGGTAATCCTTTGTTGGACCAATACGGAGATCCTGTATTCAACCAAACTGTAAGTGCAAACTCTTACAACGCATTGGATGAGATGAAGTATACTTATAGAAGTCAAAGAAACTTCAGATTATTTGGATCCGGTTACTTGGCATTGGAAATTTTCCACAATGTAACAGCGAGAACTACTTTTGGTGCTACATATGACAGAACACAAGTAGAAAGTTTCGGACAACCAAGATCTCACTTATCTAATTTGTTGGGTTACAACGGTTACAAATCTGACAGCAGTGGAGACCGTTTGGACTACAACTGGAGAAATGAGGTTACTTATGCTAACAACTGGGGAAGACATAACTTGAGCGTAACTGCTGCAAGTGAGTATATTAAAGAGAACAACTACTTTTCTTTAATGAACTCAAGAGGATTCCCAAATAACGTTCAAAATGTACAAATCTTAGCAACCGTTGTTCCTGGAGATACTTATACAGACAGATGGTTGATTACAAGATTTGGATACC
>JBEBVY010000062.1:0-11139 GCA_040392505.1 Moheibacter lacus
CCGATTTGCAGAGCAAATCCATTTTGAAAAATTTGGGATAATTCGCTTCGGATTTTCGGTAAATTTCTTTCAGAAAATCGGAAATATTTTCATCCGCATTTTTATGTAGAATAATTTGGTCATCACAGATGATTTTTTCGTTTGTGATGTGGCAGTAGGATTTTATGTGGTAAATAACTCTTGTCAACAATATCTGGGTTTTATTTTTGAGCAATATTTTTGAATTCCAAAAGATCTGAAACAGATACTTTTGGGAAATCAATCTCTGATAATATGTTAAAATGCTTATCGTTAGTAACGATTAAGTCGGCTGACGCGCTGATGGCACAATCGACAAATTTATTATCGTCCACATCATTTTTGATTAATTGCCATTTGTAAAATACGGTAATTGGATCGGCATTTGGGGAGTTGAGAATTTCGTTTATGATGTTTTCAGCTAATTCAATCGAATAAAAATCTGCAATGACTTCATTGTATTCTTCTAAAATTTCAGTGGTATAACACAGTGTAAACTGCTGATTTCGAAACGAGTCCCAAAGCCACCGATAAGTTGAACGTTTTGGAATAGAGACCAGCAAACAATTGGTGTCTAAAACAATTTTCATTATTTATACGGAGTACGTTTATGAGAATTGAGCAATTCTTCTAATTTTTCATCATTGAGATTTTTCTCATCCCAAATTTTATCGGCTTCTTCATCTACTTTTTTTTGGTAGAATTCAAGCAATACGGATTTCAACTCTTCTAAACTTAAATTCTGACTGTTAAAGGCAAACATTTTCAGCAAATGGAGTTGAATAGGGTTTAATGGATTTTTTAAAATAGAGCCACTCATTTTTAATGGTTATACACAAATATACAAAAATTTCAGTTTGGTGATTTCAGATAGATTTCATCAAAACTGATATTGTCATTTGTAATTCTGCACCAGGATTTGATATAATTCATCTGAACCAAATTCGTCTTCAAATATAATTGAATTCTAAGTTTTAAAGGTTTTTCAGTCAGACTAAATTTGGGTTAATAGAAAAATAGCATTAACTTTTGAGTGAAAAAATTAGACCATGCATTCTCTATCTAAAAAGATTTTTTTACCCATTTTCACCCTTCTTATTTTGTCGTTTTCGCAATGTACAACTTCGCTTGCGCCTAAATTTGACGAAATGATTTTTCAGGATTTGAGTATGTCATCTGAAGAAGTTTTGTTGTTTTTTTCCTCTATTGAAAACGGAACTGAAGCCAAGACTTTTGAAAATAGGACGGAAGATTACAATCAGTTGATAGGGAAATTTGAAGCATTGGAATTAAAAACACGGGCCAGACCCATTCCTGCAAATTCGGTTTTGGAAAAAGTAAATAATTCATTGGAAATCCGCTCCGGAACAGCGATCACGGGAGATTATCCGAGTGCGTATGCCATGGGTGAAATAGCCAAAACCTTGAAAATGATGAAAAAGACCGATGCTGAGGACGGATTAAATATAATTACCATTCAGGCATTTAAAAACCAGGTTTTGATCTATTTGGATCAGGCGCTGACGTATGAGAACTTTTTGAACCGATAAATATGACTGAAGAATTAAGTACACTTTTGGGAGAAATCAAAACGGCCACTTCCGATATTCTGAACAAGGACATTTCAAAAGTTCGAGGGTTTAGCAAACGGCAATTGAAAGCAATTGGCGTTCAAACTTTATTGATTAAAGAAGGGGTGGCCACCGGTGAAATTTCAGGTGAACTACAGGAATTCTTTGAAGAAAGTCTGAAAAATATGGTACATAATTTTGTCAATACGCTCAAAGGAATTACAGCCGTCATTCTGGAAAAAGTTTGGAATGCAATTGTCGAAATTTTATGGAAGACAATCGGATTTCTAATTTAAATCAGACTTTTTCAAAAACACTCGCGATATTGCTTCCCCCAAATCCGGAAGCCGTTTTCAGAAAGGTTTTCAGCTCTTTCTTTTCACAGTTTTTAATGATATTGACAGAATGAGTCGTTCCTTGGTTTTCAAATCCCAAAGAAGGAATCAAAACATTGTTTTTTAAAGAATGAATGCCCAAAATGGTTTCCAGTAAACCGCTTGCCCCCAAAGTATGCCCGAAATATGCCTTTAAACTATTCGCAGGAATTTCCGAAAAATTTGCACGGTGAAAAGCGATGGCTTCCATTTCGTCATTGTACAAAGTTGCGGTTCCATGCGCGGAAATAAAGTCGATTTCAACCGGAGAATTTTCCATTGCCTTTTGGATACTGCGAAATAATCCTTCTCCGGTTCTCGATGGTCCCGAAATATGGTTGGCATCGTTAAATGTGCCGCTTCCGAGAATTTTTATCGAATTTTCAGTTGGGATTTTGGTCAGGTAGACCGCTGCAATGGCTTCGCCCAGATTGATTCCGTTCCGGTCGCGGTCAAAAGGCTTGCAAACCGAATCGCTTACCGCCTGAAAAGATTCAAATCCCGACAAAATAAATCTCGAAACTTCATCGGCACCGATGACGATGGCATTTTCAAATTGGTCTGATTGCAATAATCTTTTGGCGTATTCAATTGCCAATGAACCCGAAATACAGGCATTGGATACGATTTGAATTTTATTTTTTAATTGAAAATATTCTTCAATTTGTTGTGTAAGTGAAGTCAGTAAAGCCCTTTCTTTTGAGAAATCAAATGCCGGATTTTCCAAAACCGAAACATTCCCTTTTGTTGAAGAAAGGACAAAGAGGGCTTTTTCGGTTAACGTAATATTTTCATTCGAAATTAAATTAGACAGACAAAGAATGATCAATTTTTCCAGTCGGGTAAAGGATTCGTTTAAATTTAATCCGGCAAACCATTCGTCTTTTTCTTCAATCAGCGAAGCATAGAAATCGTTTTGTGAAAGTTTTGGGTTGGAATGTTTTTTTACTGCGCTTTCACCCGAAATGATTTTCTCAAATGCCAAATCACTTCCCATTCCGAAAGGTGTGATCAATGCGTCTGCTGATATATAAATTTCTGTCATTTTTTACAAAAATAGTTTTTTACCACAAAGTACAAGATGTCTTTTCACCAAGGACACAAAGAGAAATTGAAAAAGCTTTGTGGTCAACAATGATTACAAAATTAAATCATGTTTTCGTTTCCATTCTTCAAAAAATGGAGGATTGGACAAAAATAATTCACCTTTTTGGTCGGTGAAAACCTGAATGGTTTCGCCCGTTGCCATTAGTTGCCCTTCTTCATTGAAAATTTTATAGGTAAAATGCAGCTTTGCAGCAATTTCGTTAATATGATTTGTTTCGATAGTGGCCCAATCACCATGACGCAATGGCAATTTGTAATCCACCGTGCATTTCACAATCGGCGCAAACAAACCTGCGTTTTGAATGTCTTTGTAAGAGATCCCGAATTTTTCCCCAAAGGCTTCGCGGCCGTCTTCCAGATAGGTGACATAATGCCCGTGCCAGACGATGCCCAACGGATCGGTTTCGTTAAATCTTACTCTGAATTTTGAAGTATGTGTCAACATATTATAATTTACCACGAAGGACACTAAGGTTTTCACGAGGTTCACAAAGTTAAGGAAGTTTGAACATCTTTGATTGTGTGCTTTGTGTCTTCTTTGTGTACTTAGTGGTTAAAGTTTTTTATATCAAATTATTGCGTTTATTGATCCAAACCGAAAGTATAAATGTTCCGGCAAAAAACAGAAACAAAAACAGCAATTCTTTTGCAATATCAGCCAGTGTTCCGTTTCTTAAAATAATATCATAAAACGCCGTAATCCCCCAGTTCATTGGAGAAAAAACCGCTACTTTTTGCATAATGACCGGCATCAGATAAACCGGAACCCAAATCCCGCCCATGGCCGAAAGGATAATGGTAAATATTGCTCCAAACGGCGCGCTTTGTTCCTGCGTTTTCATGATTGTTCCAATCAAAATCCCCAATCCAATTGCTGCAAGCGATGAGAAAATTACCACGATGCTCATCGGAATCAGTTTGGCGCCGGGCTTGAACGGAATCAGGCCGAGCTGTGGAAATAAAAATCGGGCAATCAGCAACATGACCACAAACTGAATCAGACAAATAAAAGTATAGGTGATGATTTTTCCTGAAATAATGGTTGCATACGAAACCGGACTGGTGCGAATCCGGATGATGGTACCCAGATTTTTTTCTTTGACGATGTTGATCCCGAGCGGCACCACGATGAAGAAAATGCCGAAGAGAATCCACGCCGGAACATTGTGCTGAACCGTGTTGGGAACGATTCCGTCTTCTCCCTTTTGCGCGATTATTTCTTCGAATTCTATGGCGGAATCACTCAGAAGGCTTCCGTCGGTTTCCACACCCATCTGGTCTTCAAAAACCGAATAGATTTTTTTTGTTTCGACTTTGGAAATCAGCTTTTCAATATCGTTTTTGACTGAACTTCGGAAAGACTCGCCTACGGCAGGATCAAAATACAATTTGATTCCGGGAAGTTTCTCTTGCGGGCTTTCCATTTTCGCAATAGCCTGTTCCGGTTCAATTTCTTCCAAAGAAAATTCGGAAAGAATTTTTTCAACATTCGTATTGACACGGCTTTCCAAAACTTCCGATAATTTTTCGGGGATGACAAGCGCAATCTGGTATTTTCCGTCACTTACAAGCTGTCTTGCAGTGGTTTCATCCAGTGGTTGGCTTTTCCAGCTTTGAATCAACTTAACAGAAGGTTCGTTTTGAATGCTTTCTTCAATGGTTTGTCCAAGCTCTCCTTTGTCATTGTTGACAAGTACGACCGGCATGATGCTGTTTCCTGCTTCCTTAAAAGTGCTTTGTTGGATTAAAGTGATGACAATCAATAAAATAGCAGGCATGATAAACAAGATGCCCAATCCACCCCAATCCCGTACCAGGAGCAGCATTTCTTTTTTTATGGAAGCCAGGAGTTTATACATCGTTGCGAATTTGGTTTCCGGTTAATTCCAAAAAGACTTCTTCTAAATTTGTTGCACCGCGAACCGATTGAATTAATTCTTCAGAAGTTCCCTGTACCAAAATTTTACCCCGGTCAATAATGGAAATCTGCGTACAGAAATTTTGTGCTTCGCTCAAATGATGCGAAGTATAAATAATGGTCGTTCCGGCGGAATTTAATTCTTCCAGAATCGATATGATGACTTCTTTGGACTGGATATCAACGCCTACGGTGGGTTCGTCCAGAAACAAAATTTCCGGCTGATGGAGAATTCCGGTCAGGAGGTTGATGCGTCGTTTCATTCCACCGGAAAAATCTTTGACAGGACGGTTCCGGTAATCCAATAAATTGACTTTTTCCAATCCGGATTCAATGCGATTTTTCAAATCTTTTCCGCTCAGATTGTACAAACTCCCAAAGAATTCCAGGTTTTCATACGCTGTCAAAGTGGGATAAAGTGAATACTCTTGTGGAACGACCCCGATTTTTCTCAGTATTTCGGTTCGATTAGATTTAAAACTTCTGCCCTCAATGAGAATTTCACCCGAAGTCGGATTCAAAAGCCCGCACATCATGGAAATGAGTGTGGTTTTTCCGGCACCATTGGGGCCGAGCAAACCGAAAATTTCGCCTTTTGAAATCCCGAGATTAAAATCGCGGATGACAAAGGTTTTCTTTCCGTCATAGGATTTACTCAAATTATGACATTGAATGGCTTCCATCGATTGCGAAAGTAAAAAAATTAGTTCAAATAGGGCGAAATTTGATTGAAGAAGTAGTTGAAAGCTAAATTTTTGTTTTCCCGCAAATAGCACAGATTTACGCAGAATTTTTACTAATAAATAGCTCCGTATAGCATTTTATTTTTGTGGCTTTGTAGTTGAAAAATTAGAATTTCATAAACCGTACTTCGTAAATCTTATTTGGTAAATCAAATTGTTTCCTTCAACTCCTGAAAAAATCTTTTCTCGCGTTCTGCCAATCCCATCAATTGATCGGAAAGTTTTTCATAGACATTTTCTTGTCCGCTTCGGTTTTTGTACACACGGGAAATATTCAGTGCAAAATCACGCCATTCGTCACCAATTTCCGTCATTTCTTTGGACAGTTCTTTGAGCTTCTGATTCTGAAGAATTTGGGCGGATTCCTCCAGAAAAGCCGCATAAATAAAGCGGAATCCGCCGCCACCGGTTCCAATTTCTTCCTGCATCCGGATCAATTGTCCTAAATAATGATTGGTTTTCTTTACCCCGATTTTTTTCGGCCATTTTTTGATGCTTTTCGCCACCCATTTCATGGCATTTACCCCAATGATCGGAACGGGTGCCAACATATCATTACAGGTTTTTTTGATGCCTTTTTTGATGGCAATTTCCCAATCGTATTGCGTAGGAACAGATTCCAAATAATACAAATGTCCTTTGGGCGGAAGTGCGCCTTTTGCGAAACGTACTTTTTCAAGTTCTCTGTCCGTAAGCGAAGTTGTGGTTTCCATTACCGGATCACTGATGAGATAGCGGTTTTCCTCCTTCCCAAACACCACCAGATTATGCGCATTGAAATGAAAACGGTATTCGTCCGGGAAATAAGTCAGATTATAAACCCCGACCTGTAATCCAACCGGAATTCCCTCTTTCAGTTTTTCATCGAGGATTTTTTGGGCTTCTTGTGTAGATTTGAATTTTTTATGAATGACCTTAATTCCCAATTGTTTGGCAAATCGACGGAAGATGAATCCGGGCATGGGCCGATAGCTAAATCCCGGTGCGAAATTTACTTTTAAGAAAGGTAAATACACAAAAAACAATCCGGCACCGATTCCAAATACCAAGGGTTCGGAAACTTTTATGCCTTTATGGTTCATCAGGTTGGAAATCACGCCATTTTCACAATGAGCGGATTGCCGGTGTTGAAAATCGATTTGCATCAATTGGGTTTAAAATTTTTTAATTCCTCCACAGAAATTTCAAAAACATCGGCGTATTTTTTCAGGGTTTTATCCGATAATTTTTGGAAGCGTTTGGGGTTGAAATGACGTTTTACAAACCAGCGGTGAATGCCTGCATAACTCGCCAGAATAGGTAAATCCATACGATGAAGTTCCATAAAATACGCAATTGGACTGATGTTTCCGGCTTCGACTTCTTTTCGGGTTTCTTCCACACGCTCCTGAATCAGTTGCATAGACTCATCCAGAGCGGCATTTTTCACTTCCCAACCCGAACTCTGAACGGTTGTATAATTTCCGTTTTCATCCACCGCATAGCAAAGTTCGTGTACACCAACTTTGGCTAAGCTTCCATCATCTTGTGGAATTTCATTTTTTTTCATCTTTTTGTTTTTTACCTCATAGTTAAATAGACTTTAGCTCATCTATTTGGTTGAATTTATAATTCACGGGTTTGTAATATCATTTTCATCTCGGTTGTAAATACCAATTTGGAGTTTACATTTGTTTCGGCTTTTACGTTACAAATTTTCAAATTTTCAGTATCAAAAACAAGTTCTGTGGTGGTTGTCGTAAATAGTTCATCATCAATTCTGGGTAGAGAAACCGTTTCCATGCTTGTGATATGGCTGATAAATCCTACGGAATCTTTGCCTTCACCCCATAAATCTTCCTGTGAATCGGCAAAAAAGAATTTTAAAAAAACAAAACTGCTTTGGGCTGCATTTTCGAGCAAACCCATTTCGGAGAAAAATCCGTCGGTAAAAAACAAACAAGTTTCCTCAATTTTATACTGGGTTTTGGCAATCAATCCGTCCACCCGAAGTACCTTGTCGATGCATAAAATCGGTTTTCTGTGCGGGATAAGTTCTTCGATTTCAGGATATTTTTTTTTCAATTATGTGATGGGTTTTGAGTTACGAGTTTTGCGTCTTATGTAAAGTTTATCGGGTTTTCTTCTCATTCACTGAACGACTCTGCCACTTTATTTCTTTTGTTAACATACCGTCAAAACCGCACAGGAATAAGCAAAACGGCCGCTTTCCGGGATACAGAGTAAAACTTTTTGCCCTTTTTTCAGTTTGCCGGAATTCATCAGTTCTTCGGTTACGATAAAGATGGAAGCCGCTCCAATATTGCCCACTTCAGACAAATTATAATACCATTTCTCCACCGGAAAATCCAATCCGACAGCGGCAAATTCCTCTCTCAGTCCGTCTTTGAAATAATTCGAAGAAATATGCGCCAGGACGTAATCCATATCGTTGGGGTCCAGATTGTGTTTGTCGAATGAAGCTCTGAGTGACTGCGCACCTTTTTTCAGGATGTATTCATCCAATAATCGCGTGTCTTGTTTCAATGCAAAAATGGATTGGTTCAGCCATTCATCTGACGGATATTCCGCCCAGGATTTCAAACTTCCGTCCTCCTGTTTTTCGCTTCCCGAATACATACAGGTCTCTATTTCATGGGCATACGAATAAAAATCGATGAACTCAATTCGTAAATTCAAACTGTTTTCACGGGGTTTGTTTTCCAACAAAAAGGCACCGGAACCGTCCGAAAGCATCCAACGTAAAAATTCTCTTTTGAAAGCTACGATGGGTTTTTCTTCCAATAATTTCAGGTTTTCAACTTCGTGATTAAATTTATCGGCGGTCATCCAAATAGAGAATCGCTCAGAACCCACCGCAACAGCGTTTTCAACAACACCTGCTTTTACAGAAAGAAAAGCATAGTTGAGGGCGTTCATTCCGGAATTACACAAACCCATAGAGGTATTGATTTCAACGGATTGATTGGGTTTCAAAACCCCGTGTACCATGGAGGCATGCGACGGCTGGATTTGGTCTGCAGAAGTCGTTCCGCAGGATAGCAATTGCATATCGTCTTTTGAAAAATGTTCGTCAAAAAGGCCTTCTACCGCTTTGGCAGTGATTTCTGCATTGGTATGCGTGGTTTTTCCGTTTTTATCCAATGCATAATACCGGGTTTTGATGCCGTTGTTACGTAAAATTAAAGCTTTTGCTTTGGATGGTTTTCCGTTGACCAATCCCAGATATTCTTCCATTTCTTCATTTGGAATGGGATCGTTTGGTAAGTAAGTAGATGATTTGGTGATATATACTTCCTTCATTGTCTTTGCTGATTTCTAAACTCCTTGATAATATTTGATCTGTTTTTTCCTTTTCCACCAAAAAATAGGGGTAGTAAGGTTAAACAATATTAAAACAATTGGCGAAATTACCCAAATCGCAAGCATCAAATAAAACTTGTAAACATTGACCCAAAACTTTCGTTTCTGTGGGTTTCTGCTGATAATCCGTGAGAAAACCGTAAACAAACGGTTGCCGACTTTTTCTACTTTTACTAAAAAAGGACGGATTTCCACTGCGCCGTTTTCCACCAATTCTTTTTGCATACCTTCGTAATTCCCTGATTTAGCATAAGGCAAAATGATATCTCCGTATTGCGAAGCGGTGTTGATTTCTTCATCAGACACACCGGCTTTTGGCCAGGGTTTGGGCGAAACTTTGTTTCCTGTTTGAAGCCAATTGAGAATTGTTATGACACTGGTATAATTATCGTGTCTGTCAACCAATGCGATATTTCCAACTAAATTTATGTTTAATTCTTTGAAATAAACTTTTAATTTTTCCTGCGAAAGCATCCACATATTTCGCGTTCCCGAAACCGTAATCAGCGGTTTGCCGGAAAGAAGTTTGGGCGCAAATTCGCTTTTCAAAAATGAAATAATGGGAATGGATGGTGTCAAAAACCAAACCTGATATCCGAAAATTATCAGATCGTAATCTTTGTTCAAAATCTCATCTGATGGTTTTTCAATTTCAACCGGGACTTGGAGATAAGATTCAGGAAAAGTATCAAAAAAAACATCCTTTGGCCAAGGGAAAGGGAAATCCCTTTTGGGTTTGATTTCGTAGTAAGTTAAAGTGAATTCTTCATTATTTTCCCTGAACGGTTTTGTTATGTTTTTGACAATTTCTTCCAATTGCCCTGTTTGGGTATAATAAGTAACAAGAATGTTTTTGGCCATTTCGATGTAGGATTTTTACAAAAATAACCAATTAATTAATTTTTTGAACTGAATAGCCAAATTTGTAGAAAAACCTGAGCAGGGTTTTCAGCATTAAAATAAGAAATAAGAAAACCGAGATTATTCGATTTCTTTGGCAATAATCGTACGCATTTCGCCTGTGGCTATCATTTTTCCATTTAGAAAAACTTCCCCCGAAACCATGGTTACACCCATGATTTGTTGTAAAACGGTGATGTGCGTTCTGATTTCTTCCCCTGTTTTGGGCAAAGCAAAAATTTCAATGTTTTTGATGGATCCGATGTATCCGACCGGTGCCGGTTCGTTTCTCAAATAGAAATTATAACCCTGATGAAGCGCAATGGATTGTGCAAAATGCTCGATGATTCCGGATTCTGAAAGTTCTCCATTTTCATTGACCAAAACATGATTTTCGGGAATTGTAAATCCGGATAAAATTTCATTTTCCGAATGTTCATAAATCGCATCGACCAATACAAATGGAGGTCGTTGAGGTATAAGTCTCAGAATTTTTTCTTCAGATGAAAGGAGAGCTTGCGTCATACGACTTCTAATAAACCGTAAACATAAGAAAATCTACCGCTTTCGGGAACCGAAAGTAGAATTTTTTCGCCTTTTTTTAGTTTTCCGGAATATAAAAGTGACTCTAATTGAAGGTAAATAGAGGCGGAACCGATGTTTCCAAAGGTCTCCAAATTGACAAACCATTTTTCCAATGGAATGTTGATTCCTGCATTTATAAAACCTTCATTTAAACGGTCATAGAAATAATAGGAGGAGATATGGGGAAGGAAATAATCGATTTCATCGGCCGAAATTTGGTTTTCACTTAATATTTTTCGGATGCTTTCCGTTCCTTTTTGGATAATGTGTTCGTCCAATAATTTGATGTCTTGTTTGATGGCAAAAATGGATTCGGTCAGCCATTTTTCCGGATCTGAATCGCTCCAGGAAGTCAGACTTCCGTCCTGATTTTTGGTAGCTCCTGCAAACATGCAGGTCTCCAATTCGTTGGCATAAGAAATCCCTTTTATCCAATTGATTTTCAAGGAAATTCCCTCTTCATTGGGCTGGTCACTTAAAAGCATTGCGCCGGCTCCGTCAGAGAGCATCCAACGCAAAAAATCTTTGTCAAATGCGATGACGGGATTTTGTTCCAATTC
>JBEBVY010000063.1:0-10595 GCA_040392505.1 Moheibacter lacus
TTCGATTCCTGGAGGCACCACTTACTTAAAGCCGTTTCTTTTGAAGCGGCTTTTTTAAATCCTTGTCGGGGAATGATGAATTAGAAAATTAACGTTTCATTGCATTGGGATGTTCTCTCAAATAAATTAATTACCGTAATTTTGTAGGCTTCTTAATCAAGAATTTATTTATGAACGACATAAAAGTAGGAATCATCGGTTTGGGGTATGTAGGATTGCCGTTGGCGCGTCTTTTTGCGACGAAATACAACACCATAGGATTTGATATAAACGAAACCCGCATCCGGGAGCTTAAATCGGGGATAGACAGCACACTGGAAGTAGAAGAAGATTTGTTGAAATCCGTGTTGGCAGACAATCCTTCAGAATCAAAAGGTCTTTATATTACAAATCAACTCGATGATTTAAAAAACGCTAACTATTTTGTAGTGACGGTACCCACTCCGGTCGATAAAAACAATCGGCCCGATTTGACACCTCTTTTTAAGGCGAGTGAAACTGTTGGGAAAGTCCTCAAAAAAGGAGACATCGTCATTTATGAGTCCACCGTTTATCCCGGTGCAACAGAAGAAGATTGTATTCCGATTTTGGAAAAAGTGTCAGGATTAAAGTTCAACGAAGATTTCTTTGCGGGTTATTCGCCCGAACGCATCAATCCCGGAGATAAAGAACATACGGTGGAAAAAATCCTGAAGGTAACCTCAGGCTCGACGCCTGAAATTGGGAAAAAGGTAGATGATTTATACAAATCGGTTATCACAGCCGGCACTCATTTGGCACCGACCATAAAAGTAGCAGAGGCGGCAAAAGTGATTGAAAATTCACAACGCGATATCAACATTGCATTTGTCAATGAATTGGCCAAAATATTTAATCTCATGGGAATCAATACTCATGATGTGCTGGAAGCAGCCGGAACCAAATGGAACTTTCTTCCCTTTAAACCCGGTTTGGTGGGAGGGCATTGCATAGGCGTTGATCCTTATTATTTGGCGCAAAAAGCACAAGAATACGGATACCATCCTGAAATCATTTTAGCGGGAAGAAGACTGAATGATTCCATGGGCGAATACGTCGCTTCTCAAGTCATCAAATGCATGATTAAACAGGGAATTAAGGTAAATGGGTCTTCCATTTTGATGCTGGGCGTGACTTTTAAGGAAAATTGTCCCGATGTACGCAACACCAAAATAGTGGAAGTCATCCGCTCCCTTGAGGATTTTGAAACCCGGATTACGACTTATGACCCTTGGGCCAATCCGGATGAGGTGATGCATGAGTACGGAATAAAAAGCCAGAATCAATTAAACGAAAAAGATCGGCAATTTGACGCCATCGTTCTGGGAGTAGCACATCAAGAATTCCTTGACCTGGATTTAGAAGCCTTGAAGAAAGAAAAAGCCATCATTTTTGATGTAAAAGGAATGATAACAGGCGCGGTCGATGGAAGATTATAGTTTTTTCAGCACCTGATTTTGTAAGCATTTAATAACCATAAAGTTAAGAGAATATCTTTTGAATAAAGGCTTGTGGGCTATCTTCCGTAAAAATGTCCAATTATTTTCATGATAATTACACTAATTTTCATTCAATTTCAAAGAATTATACCTATACTTGCCAAATATTAATTCGAATTTTTAATCGGCTGCATGTCACCGGTTGCATTTCGGATAAATTTCCTAACATCCTGATCCAAAACGCCTTACTTCGCTTAAACCGGACGTAGAGAAATTTATTTTTATGAATGTGAAATTTTCGGATTATGCGAAATCCTTTTTACCTATTTTCCCGGGTCTTTAGTGTCCTGTTCCTTTTTGTTGTTTTTATTGAATCAATTGCTCAAACTACCATCTATGAGGAAAATTTTGATGCCTATACGACGGGAGCAATTGTCTTTGAACATCAGGGAGGCTGGCAGGAAACCGGTTCTTCTTACGGGTTTTTAGATCAGACACATCATTTTGGCATTCATACCGGAGGTCAATTCATTTCAGGTAAATCCTTAGGGGTTTCATTCTATTTGGATGAATATTTGGTTGACTATTTTGGGTTCCAATACACTTCTTTCCTCAACAATACTCCTTTTGATTTGGCGGCTTACAAAGTCATCCCCACTTCCGGATATGAAAACATTCAACTTCAATTTGACTGGAAAGGAATGGGTGAAATTTTAAGCGGAAACTGGGTGGATTATGGTCAGGTGGGATATAGCACGACAGGCGGGCCGCCTTTTATTTGGTTAACCACCGGCGGATTTTCAGGTGATGGTTTTTACCGCAGCCAAGCCAACACCCAAAACATCACCGTTCAATTACCCGCAGAAGCTGCCAACCAACCCGCTTTCACCCTTGCTTTTCGTTCAAAAGCCAATAATTGTGGAGGCGCGGCACCTCAGTTCATCATAGACAATTTGGTGCTTAAAGCCGGAATTGACGATGAAGAACATAGTTTATCCGTTTCCGGTGCTTATCAGGGAGCGTCCTATGCGGACGGAAACTATTTCATTCAAAACAATACGACCATTACGCTTACTTCGGGAAACCGTGCCGGATATGAAATCTTGGGCTGGACCGGTACCGGCAGTGTGCCCTCAACAGGAACGACCGGTATGGTGACGGTCAATATACTGGAGGATTCGGAAATCAATTGGATCTGGACGGAAACCAAGCCTTCCCAAATTGCGTTTCTGGATGTGGGCGATTCCCAAGTTTTGACTTTTAATAACAGCCTGTATAATTGGGAAACCCCTGTTTTCCGATTAATCCATCAGGGAGATACCGCGGACGAATATGAAATTGAAATCAATACAACAGCCGATTTTACCGGAACCTCATGGATTCAAAATTATACAGATACCTTTCCCGCTAATGAAGCTGTCAGTTTTACGTTTGACAACGGATTTATTCCTGTAAACAACACCACTTATTATGTATGCGCCCGTGCAAAAGGAATTTCACACGGTCTTTGGAGCGATTGGAATTCTGCATTGCAAAGCTTTACACATCAAATGGAGGGAGAATTGGCCGATTGGTTCCAAACGACTCAGGGTCAGTTTCAATCAGATGAAAATTTGTTTACAGAAATAACTTCCTCGGGAGAAGTCAGGGTGATGGATACGGGAAGCGATGATTTTGTAAACGGAAGTTTTGAAAACGCATTGACCGGATGGACGACAGAATTAAACCGAACCGGTGCTTATATAGGTGATATTTCGAATACCTGGTCAGTGGATGGAAATTATTCTTTAGAATTTTATAACAACAGACCCGGTTTGTACGGATATTTGGAAGGGGATTACATCCATGTCAATCAGATTGTGGATTTGACCGGAATTTCCCAATTGCTGATGACGGCCAATTACGAGGGAGGCGGAGCTTTAAACGTGGAATTCAGAGTCTATGTTGGAGAAGCGGGATCACCGGAAGGAGAACACGGAACCTTGGTTTATCAATGGCTTCCCGAATCCAATTTCACGACCCATGAAATCGAAATAGACATGACTCCCTTTGAATTTTCCGGCGAGAAAAAAATCAAATTGATGTATTATGTAAACGAACAGCAAACAGGTGTATTACAACATAAAATCCTGAGGCTGGATCATGTGCGCGCTTTGCCTGTTGCACAAGCCTTTGTAAATTCTACTGCGATTACTTTGGCTTCCGTGCCGGAAGCAACGGCCTATCAAAGTTTGAGCTGGAACCAAAGTGTAGGAAGCGGAAATTTAATCCTGAAAGTTCAGGAAAGAGAGAGTGGAGATTGGGCAGATGTACCGGGACTGGACTCGATTTCCATTGCTGGAAATGGGGCACACACCATCAGTCTGGCCGAAATGGCTCCTTATTCCCAAATCCGATTGGTCGGGATTTTAAATGGTTTGGATGTAGCGCTTCAGGATTGGTCTGTTCAGTTTAGAAATGGAGATTGTACCTCAGAAACCATTTGGAACGGAATAGCCTGGTCCAACGGAATTCCCACCGATCCAACCGTCAAAATCATCATGGGAGCCAATTTCATAACCGATGAAACCAATACGCTCAACCATGAATTGGTGGGATGTTCGCTGGAAACTATGGCGGGAGTTGAAGTAATCATCGATTCCGGATATAATTTGATTCTGGATAATGAATTGGTCATAGACGACGAAAACGGTGCAAGTCTAACCATAGAAAACGATGCCAATCTTTTACAAATAAATCCGGTGCCCAACACAGGGAAAATTACCCTCAAAAGAGAAGCGACGGTTCCTTCCAATCAATATAATTATTGGGCTTCGCCGGTTGTAGGACAGAATTTGTATGCGCTTTATTCGGGCATTCCCAATAACAGGATCATGACGTATAATACCTCGAATGATTATTTTTCTATCGTTCCGGCCGGAACTTTGTCCTCATTCGGGAAAGGATATTCCATCAAGGGGTCTGTTTCCAATTATCCGCTGGGCAGCGATGATCCGGAAGATATTTGGGTGACCGCTCTTTTTGTGGGTGTCCCTCAAAATTCATCGGAAGATGAAGAAGAAAACCGGATTCCACTTGATACCGTGGGAAACAAATACAATTTGATCGGGAATCCATTTCCGTCTAATTTGAATTTGCAAGAATTGTATCTGGCCAATGAGGATCAGTTCTTCAACGACGAAACGGAAGAAACCCCGGCATTTTATTTCTGGGACAATACCGGAAACACCCAATACACGCAGCAAGGTTCCGGATACAGCGGTAATAATTACGCCATTTATAATCCTTATTCGGGAGGCGTCGCCGCAACGGGTGGTAACAACATGAAAAAACCCAACGGCATCGTGAAACCCGGTCAGGGCTTCATCATACGAGCTTCTGAAACAGCGACTTATCTTCAATTGGACAACGATATGCGGACCATCGCTACCACTTTGGTGGAAGGTGGAGACACGGCGGTTTATTATAAAAACCAGCAAGCTCAGGATACGGCGGATACCCGTCATCAATTCTGGATTGAACTGGTCAATCCAAACGGAGTTCACATCCAGACCTCCATCGGGTATTTTAATGAAGCCGACAATGCGTTTGAAAAATATGATTCCCCGGTTTTCAGTGAATCGGTTTCGGAAAATGTTTATTCGATCAGCAAGGACAATAGGAAATTGGCGATTCAGGGTAGACAAGGGCCTTTTTTGAGATCAGACGCCATCCCATTGGGTGTTAAGATAGCGACGCTGGGCAAATACAAAATACAGTTGGAGGACAAATTGGGTATATTTAAATCTCATCAAACCATCTATTTGCGTGATAAGTTGACCCAAACGATTCATAACCTTTCTGAATCGGCATTTGAATGGGGTGCGGAGCCGGGAGAATTTATCAACCGGTTTGAGATTATTTTTCAATATCCGGCATTTGATTCTGCGCTTGCCCTTGCCAATTTATTGGAAATTAACAAAATAGAGGATGCTATCCAAATTCATTCGAGTCGGGAAGCGATAGAAAGCGTAAAAATTTTCACGCTTGCGGGGAATTCGGTTTATGAGAAGGATAATATAGGAAGTAAATCGTTTCAGGTTTCTTTGCATTCTTTCAGACGGGGTATTTTGATGGTGAATGTTCAACTGAAATCGGGAGAGATTCAAAGTAAAAAAATCATCCATAATTAGTAGAAGAAAGAAGGTTTTAAATTGGGTTTCTGTTTGCCGATAGGAAGAGGAATAAAACCACAATCCTGTCTGCCGACAGGCAGAGGACACAAAGGGTATTTCATTATTGGTTTTATTTAACCGCAGCCTGTCTTCCGATAGATGTCATTCATTTATCCACAAACGATAGGGGGATAACACAAAAGTTTAAAGCATCCATCCATTTAAATTCTGGGGCGGAGGATATAAAAACCGCCGAGCAACAGTCCGGCTAAAAGGAGAAATTTTGTCCATTGGTTGATCGGCACCTCTTCATCTCCGGGGTTAGGAGGATTGTCTCCATCCTCATCAAGTCCCTGGTCGGGCTCTTCGTAGGGTGGATTTTCGGACTCGTTAAACAATTGTAAGATTTGTTCCGATCTTCTTTCTATATTCAGATTGTATTCAAATATCTCAGTTTCCACCTGAGGAATTTTATTTTCAGGCTGAAAGACTTTTTCAAATTCAGTAGGGTCTTCTGTTTCTTCCGTTTCAAAAAACTGTGCCCGGCTGAAAGCGGACAATAAAAAGACCGTTATGAAAACTTTTTTCATTTATTTGTTTTTTCCTTTCTTCATTTATAAGCAATGGTTTTTGACGCCCCTTTTAAAGAGCATACAGTAGGAAGTAGGTTTTGATTTTTTGTTCGAATTTGGCACAAACAGAACGGATTAATTTATAAGTTATGAATGAATGTGTTTTTTGGTGACAATCTCTCCGTCTTTCGTTTTGACTTTAATGAATAAAATTCCTTTAGACAGAAGAGAATAAGGTATTTTTAATTCTTTCATTCCTATATTTTCCGTTTTATATACCAAGGCATTTGTCAGGTTATAAATTTCAACTGTATCCAAATTTTCTATAGACGAAAAGATCAGGATATGGTTATTCTGTTTGCTGATTTCCACTTTATTGTAAACCACGGAAGACTCTTCAGCAAAGGGATTGTAAAGGATTTTGAAGCGGTTGTTGATCTGACCTCCTTCACAATAAAATGTATATTTCTCAACCGATAAATTCTGAACTTTGTGCAATACATTGTCCACCAGATAAATGGTTTGATCATCCCGGAAGATTCCTTCTTTCTGATGAACCCTTAAAGTATATACACCCGGTTCAAAACATTTCACACCCAAATGAACGATGTCTTTTATATCAAATGGAGCCTTTCCCTGAATTTTCAACTTCACATTCTCCACAATCGAATAAAAATCATCTGAACCGCCCAATCCTTTACTGTCATCGATGGCCAAATCATCTGAACCTCCCTCAAAATAAACCACCGTATTCAGAATCATCAGGTTGCCGGGCGTTGTCATGGAAACCCGGAACCGGTCATTTTCATTGTCAAAATTCATATTTTTTCCAAAGAATCCCGGGCCGCTGTCCTTGGTCCGATAAGCATTTTTAAAGTCAAGTGTTTGTCCGTTGGCGGTATTGAGTGCCCGGATCATAAAAGCTGTTCCTGTTTTTACATCTTTGGTGGGCGTTCGTTCTTCTCCCAAGGCAAAAGGCGCGGGATTTCCGGATCCGCCTCCTCCTGCTACCGCATTGAATACGGCATAATGATCTCCGTTGTAATTAGAGCCTTGTTGCGCAAAAATCTCATTGCCACGGTTGTCCCAGAAATAAAAAGTCGGTTCGATTTTATTCTGATTATCCGTATAAAGCGCTTCGATATCCAGATTGGAAGGATAAGGATTTCCTACCAAATTATAACCATGGGCCACATTGGGATTGGTCGTGGTATAACTCAGAGGATAGAACAATAAACCATTAAAAGGAGCTCCTGTAAATTCCGCAGTGACGGTAGGATCCGGAACGGCCGTGAGGCTCGGCTCTTTAACCGCCAGACCGAGACCTGCTATGTAATCCCCATTGTAATTATAAAAATAATTATTGGTTTCATTGTGTTTGATAACTGCCGGATTGCCCGGATAAATCAACTTCATGTTTTGGTCTTCCACAGGGGAACTGACATAATTATATTGTTTTCGGGCATTGGTTCCGTCGGATAAGGTGAATAATTTTTCAACCGTAACGCTTCCTGTATTGGTAGCGCCGTCCTGATTTTGAATCAGGTTGGCATCGGTTTCGATGAGAAAATCTTCCGGCTGTGCGAGGTTGCTAATGCCTTCTTCCACGGTCAGGGATTGGCCCGTCGCGATGGTTATTTTTCCACCTGCATCTACCAGAACGGTTTTGGCTTCGGCATCATTTACATTGACCGTCAGCGTACTTCCGTTCGGCACCCGGACGCATTTGCTGATATCGGGGATGATGCCGTTTGACCAGTTGGGAGAAAGATCCCAGTTACCGCTTCCGGCTATAAAACGCGCAGCATTATTGGTTACTTCTTCCGTTACAGAAAGCACACAACTGTTGACAGATGAACCCACGCTGGCGGTATAATTCACCGTTCCGTCAGGAGAAGCATAAACAACGGGAGCATGTCCGCCCGTGTAGGGATTGGAAAGCGCCGCGTCGGTAAACAAGCCTTCGGTCGGTGACCAGGTGATGTCGTTTTGGATGTTACCGGAAATCAGAACGTCATCAAACTTCCAATCATTAATCCCATTACTATCTCCGCTATATCTGAATCGAATGTAAACTTGAGAATTTACAATGTAAGGGGATAAATCAACGGTAACGTTTGTTGCAGGGATATCTGCTGTAATATTTGTTATGCTCCAAAGAGGTGAGAAATTTGTACCATTTAGAGAAATATCTACAAACAAATTTCTTGAAAAACTTCCGGTTGTCCTCGCGTCAAAGAAATGTTTAAACTGAAGACTGACTTCAGAAAAATCCGAAATGTCTATTGGAATTGCAGATGAAGTATTTACATCATACGGTAAGAAGTACCAGTTACCATTATAATTTGGCGTTTCGTATCTGCCTAAACCGACTTCCGGACTTGAACCACCTGCATCTTCGGAAGTATAGATAAAAGCAACCACTCTTGTGTTTGATCCCCCAAAAGCCCAATCAATATTTACTCCTCCTGAAAAATCTTCCGCATACGCAACTTTATTCTCCGTTCCACCTGCCACTGAAAGTTCCGCATAATTAAAATCACATTCGCCTCCCCCAACAGGATTATCGGTTCGCGTAAGAACGAGTGCTGAAGGAACGGGAAGAAAGGTAGCGGTAACGGCAAGTCGCGGTGAATCACAGCCATTCCCAAAAGCTCCCACATAAAAGGTGGTGGTTTGGCTAATGTTTGGGGTGGTTAAAGTTCCGGAATTCCCAATGACCGTATCCAAGGGTGTCCCTCCAATGGAATTGGTGTACAAGCGGAGTTCATCCGTGTCCCCGTTTCCGGTTACTGAAATTTCAACGGTTCCTTCGCCACAGGTTTCGCCTCCCGTAGCGGAGGTGACTGCAGCATCACAAGAAGTAGAGGTAATACCGGTGACGATCAGCGAATAATTCTGGCTGCCTCCGGTCAAAGTTCCTTTGTGTGTGATGGTAATGGTATAAGTCCCTGAGGCGCCCGGTACTTCGACCCTTTCAAAAGGATCCTTGATGTTGTCTCCTTTTCCGTTTGTGGTCACTCCCGTCAAGCGCCATGGAAGATAGGTGGTAGGGTTTTGTGTAATTCTTAGATCCAAATCGTTTACCAATCTTGCCGTGGTGTTGTTTAGATCAGTTGTTGCGGTTCCCGCGCGGTCTGTCCAGGAGATGGAAGCCCGAAGTTCATTGATGCCGTCGGAATCTACCTGCAGAACCAAAGATTGACCTTGGGTAAGGGTCAGTTCCTCTATCATGGTTCCGTTGTCCCTTGCCGATATGACTTCTGCTGCTTTTTTGGCGTTCAGCAATCCCCAGCCATAGACGGCATCGGGGCCGTTCGGACCGGCATCATCTGCAGTGTGCAATGCCAAACCTTTTAAGGTGGCTGCCCGCATGAAATCCCCGTTTAAATTATCGTAGTGTTGTTGTAATAATAATAAAGTTCCCGCTACATTGGGAGAAGCCATAGACGTTCCTGTAATTGTGCCGTACGCAGTATTGCTTGTTTCATAAGTCGAATAAACAGAAGTTCCATTTCCGGTGATATCGGGTTTGATGCGGTAATCGTCGGTCGGTCCTTCGCTACTGGAACTGTTAATCGAAACGCTGATGAGGTTTCCGTTGTTGTCCACATTGGCATCATTGGCATTGGCTACGACTAAATTATTTTTGGAAGTAGCATGGCCGGTCAATTTATCGTAACCCGCTTGCATGGGCTGGGAATTATAATTGGTGTCACCATCATTTCCGGCTGCCACGACCATCAGATAATAAGGAGCATTGAACAATAAATTGTCCCAATCACGTGAGTCCGTTATATAAGCTCCGAAATAATAATCGGGAACAGTAGATGAATCCCAACCGTAGGAATGATTGGAAATCAACATACCGTTTGCAGCGGCTGAAGTTGCTTCACTCAAATCATTGTTCCATTCATATCCCACGGCTCTGGCATGCGGTGCCATTCCTTTTGCATTGGCGCTCACACCGGAGGCAATGATGGTTCCGGTAACGTGAGCAGAATGGTAATGCAGCGCAGTGGTTCCGTCCCCGATGGAAAAGCGGTTCGTGCCTCCGGCACCATCATATTCCTGGTGGGTGGTTCTTGCCAAACCACCATCCCAGATATGCGCCGTCATGTTTTGTCCCATGAGATTTAAGCCCAGAGAACCGCCTGCATTTAAATGATTGGTACGCGTGGAACGGGCAGCATTTACATTAAAAGTTGTATAATAAATCAGACTGCCGTCCGGTAAGATTTTTTGCAATTCCCGATAAGTTCCATTTTCCTCGATGATCAAAGGAACGTTCAGTTTTTCCGCCAGTTCCTTTATGCGTTCTTTTTCAGAACTGGCTTTTTGAAGGAATTCGTTTTCCAGTTGAAGCAAAACGCCTAAATCATACTGGGAACGGATCCGGTTAATCTGTTCAG
>JBEBVY010000064.1:0-10061 GCA_040392505.1 Moheibacter lacus
GAGGGTATAACCTAACTAACCTAAACCTATGAAAAGCTCTAAGGCTTTTTCAAGGGCAAAGAAATAGTAAATTTTAGAGTAGGCATATACCAAGATCTTGGTATTTTTTAAAAATCTTGTAAAATTTGTTTAAAAAAGCCTGATTTTTTTATCAAATCCTCTTCCATCACGGATGTTTTGCAGCTTTAATTGAATTTTTTATTTCTTTATTCGGAAACGAAAGTCTTCATTTTATCAACTATTTGCAATAATTCCTGTCCAAGATATTGGAGAATTCAGTAAGTTTAACCTAAATTTTTTCACCATGAATTATTACAAAATAGGAAGTCTGGAGGACTATTTTAAAATTTATAACAAATCGGTTCGAAGTCCGGAAGAATTTTGGGGGACGATAGCTGATGAGAATTTTAATTGGTATCAAAAATGGGATAAAGTACTCGAGTATGATATGATCAATGCTGATGTCAAATGGTTCAAGGACGGAAAAGTCAACATAGTCAAAAACTGCATTGATCGGCATCTGAATAAAAGAGGTAATAAAACGGCTATCATTTTTGAACCCAATAATGCGGATGAGCCGGCTCAACATATTTCTTATCTGGAATTGCATGAAAGGGTTTGTAAAATGGCCAATGTGCTAAAAGACCAAGGCATCTCAAAAGGCGATAGGGTTTGTGTTTATCTTCCGATGATTCCTGAATTGGCCGTTGCATTATTAGCTTGTGCCAGAGTAGGTGCTATTCATTCGGTTGTATTTGCGGGGTTTTCTGCTTCGGCTTTGTCTTCTCGCATACAGGATTCGGACTGTAAAATGCTGATAACCTCTGACGGTTCTTATCGTGGAAATAAATCCATCAATCTCAAGGGAATTGTGGACGAAGCACTCACAGATTGTCCCTCCATAGAAAAGGTATTGGTGGTGAAACGTACCCATACCGATATCCAAATGAAAGAAGGACGGGATTTATGGTTGGAAGAATTAATGGAAAATTCTCCAAAAGATCATGTGGCCGAAATCATGGACGCTGAAGATCCTTTGTTTATTCTGTATACTTCGGGTTCTACCGGCAAACCAAAAGGGATGGTGCATACGATTGGAGGTTATATGGTATTTACGGCATTTACGTTTAAAAATATTTTCAATTACAAAGAAAATGATGTTTTCTGGTGTACGGCTGATATTGGTTGGATAACGGGACATTCCTATATCGTTTACGGACCGCTTTTAAATGGTGCGACCACCGTTATTTTTGAAGGAATTCCATCTTATCCTGATCATGGACGGTTTTGGGATGTCATCGATAAACATCAGGTCAATCAATTCTATACCGCGCCCACAGCGATTCGGGCATTGGCCAAAGAAAGTTTAAGCTACATTGACAAACATGATTTGTCTTCCATAAAAGTATTGGGCTCGGTAGGAGAACCGATTAACGAAGAGGCATGGCATTGGTACAATAATAATGTCGGTAAAAAATCCGCTCCGATTACCGATACCTGGTGGCAAACCGAAACAGGCGGAATCATGATCGCTCCGCTTCCTTTTATCACTCCTACCAAACCTACTTATGCCACACTCCCTTTACCCGGTATTCAGCCGGTTTTGATGGATGAAAGACGAAACGAAATCGAAGACAATCAGGTCGTCGGAAGTCTCTGCATCAAATTCCCATGGCCGGGAATGGCCAGAACCATTTGGGGAGATCATCAAAGATTTGTCGATACTTATTTTTCGGCTTTTCGAGGAAAATATTTTACGGGTGACGGTGCCCTTCGTGATGAGGTTGGTTATTACCGGATTACGGGAAGGGTAGATGATGTAGTCATCGTTTCGGGTCATAATCTGGGAACGGCTCCGATCGAAGATGCCATCAATGAGCATCCGGCTGTCGCTGAATCGGCCATCGTAGGGTTTCCGCATGACATCAAAGGAAATGCGCTTTATGGCTATATTACGCTTAAAGAAACGGGTGAAGTCCGAGACCGTGACAATTTAAGAAGGGAAATCAACCAGCATATTTCCAGTCACATCGGGCCCATTGCCAAATTGGATAAAATTCAGTTTGTTTCAGGATTGCCCAAAACCCGCTCCGGTAAAATCATGCGACGAATTCTTCGGAAAATTGCCGAAGGCGATTTCTCAAATTTCGGGGATATTTCTACGCTTTTAAATCCGGAAATAGTGGAGGAAATCAAAAATGAAAGAATCGATTAAATTAATTGATTCGCTTATAATTTTTGGTGCAAATCTTGTTGTTATTAGAAATCAATTTGCTTTTATGAAGTTAAATTTTTTGCGAATTTTATTAGGGTTATGTTTGTCGGTTCATGCCGGATCGGTCTTTGCTCAAACCGACGAAATCTACACCTTCCCCAAAATCAAATCTCATCTTACATTACCGATTTCTATTCCCGTTTCAGAAATAAATAATCTGATTAACGGTTCCGTTACAGGCGTATTGTTTGAGGATAATTCATTTACGGACAATGACAACGACCAGTTCAAAGTAAGAGTCGAGAAAAGTGATAAAATCAAATTGACCGCTTTAAAAGAAAACCGGTTTTTGATTGAAGTTCCTTTGAAAATTTGGGCAGAACAGGGATATGGCGGCATGGGTTATTATGTCTATCAGGACACCAATTTCAATGTTGTCATGAAATTTATTTCATCGGTCGAATTCCAGCCTGACTGGACATTAAAAACCCAAACCAAAACTTATGGATTTGAATGGACGGTAAAACCGGTTTTAGAGTATGGCAAAGTGAAAATCCCGATTTCATCACTGATCGAAGAAACATTGACCGAACAACAAGCCAAATTTACCACCGTAATCGATGAAAAAATCAAAGAAAGCTTTGATTTGAAGCCTTATTTATTGGCAGTTTGGAACAATTTCAGTTCGCCCATCAACATTTCGGAAGAATATAATACCTGGTTGAAACTGACGCCGGAAAAAGTCTATTTGTCGCCTGTCAAAATCTATGCTGATTATATCAAAACAACTGTTGGATTGGATTTATATTCAGAAACATTCATCGGGCATATTCCCTTGGCATCGCCACTACAAATGACATTTCCCAATTATATTTTAAAAGAAGAATTGAGTACGGATTTTAATTTAAAAACAACCGCCAATGTTTCATTTGAAAAAGCAACCGAATTAGCAAAAAAACAATTTCTAAATCAGGAATTTGTTTTGACCAGTGAAAAGAACAAAGTCAAAATCACCGATGTACACGTCTATTCGGAAGATTTTAATGTCGTTATCGAAGCTAAAACCGAGGGCGAAGTTACAGGAACTTCCATCATCAAAGGAATTCCGGTGTATGATGCCGAAAAACAAAAAATTGTCTTGTCCAAAATAGATTTCCAATTAAAAACCAAAAACATTTTTCAAAAAACCGTTGCGGCTTTATTTGAAGGAAAAATCAGAAGGATGATTGGGGAAGAATATGGAATCCCGATGGACGAAATCATCAACGCCTCCAAAAAAAGCCTGACCGAAAATTTCAATAAAGAATACTATCCGGGCATTTATTTAAAAGGTAGGGTGGTAAATCTTTATCCCAGTCAGATTTTGGTTTTTGATAAATCCATGACGGTGGTGATCGATACAGATGCGCGTCTGCAGATGAATGTGGACGGATTGAGTTTTTAGGAAACCTTGTCAAGTTTCAAAGTCCTTGACAAGGTTTTTTAAGGATCAATGTTCCCAGAAAAAAGGAGGTTCAATCCCCAATGCTCTCAGATAAACATATCCCTGACCACGGTGGTGAATCTCGTTGTCGATGAAATACTGGATATTTTTAATGCCTAAATTTTTGTATTGACCAAATAGGTTGATTTCTTCCCGAAAACGATCCGGTTTTATCAACTTCCATAAAGCATTGATTTCAACCGTCGATTGATCCCAGGCGTTTAATAAGTCCTGTTTGGATTTCAGTTCATCTCTTTTTTCTTCCAATTCCATTTCTTTGTCATGAGCGATTTGAGTTAAACCCGGAACAGCGATGGCCAATAATTCTTTGGTGATTTCGCTGAAAGGACGCATGCCTCCTATGGAAAATTCAAATAATTCTTTTTCCGGAAAAGCCTCGATGACTCTGCGGGTCAATCCTCTGTGTCCTTGCCAGTTTTGCAAAATTTCTTCCGATGTGTAAACCGATGTCGTGTTTTTTTCTGTTGTATTCATAATTCTTTTGAGTTAAAATTAAATTCTAAGTCAAAAGTAAAAGGCATAACTGACAGCAGTATGTCAGGAGGAATTCTAAAGATGAAATAGTTGAATTACCGTTTATAGGCGATAAAATCAGAAACCATCGGTGTGAGTCCCGATTCCCGAAATAGCATGGCGATTTGACCTCGATGATAAGTCCCATGATTGACCACATGAAAAAGAATGTCTTCCAATTTATTTTGAAAACCGCCACCGGTTGTATTTTGATAGGAAATGATTGCCTCCAAATTTGATTTCTCCAGGATTTTAAGTGTTTCCTGATGGTTTTTTGAATTGATTTGAATTAATTCTTCAAACGGATGCATCTCCCAAGGATGAACAGACGGTTCGGATAAAATCCTCGCATTCCAAACCCGGTGTGCGCTCAAAATATGGTTAATCAGTTGGAGGGCTCTTTCCGGGACTTTTTCCAAATCCGCTTCCATCAAATGAATTAATTTTTCATTGAAATAAAAATTGTATTCAAATAGATCAATGAATTTTTCTTTCATTCTTAAGTATTCTTTTTGCTTATTTTTTATACTTCTCTATGGCTTCCCGTATTTTTTCCCGACGGTTATCGGGTGAAGGATGGGTGCTTTGAAATTCCGGCACTTGACTTCCACCTGAGGCTTGTTCCAAAATATCCATAACGCCGATCAGTGCTTCGGGATTATATCCTGATTCCAACATAAAACGAACCCCGAGTTCATCGCTTTCCAGTTCGTCTTCACGACCATATTTCATATTGACCATATTGGCCACAACCTGTGCATAATAAGCCGAATTGGCATCACCACCGGCCACGCCTGCAGCTCCTGCAATTCCTTGCGAGAGTTCTTGTTTGGCCATCTGTTGGGCGCTGTGACGCGCTATGACATGCCCGACTTCGTGCCCTAAAACGCCTGCCAACTGATCGATGTTTTCCAAACGGCCGAGCAATCCTTCCGTGATGAAAATCTGTCCGCCCGGCAGTGCAAAGGCATTGACCGTTTGGTTGTCAGCAAGCAGATGAAAGTCAAAAGGATATTTGGATTGCGCAGCAGAGCTGTTTCTTACGACACTTTGTCCTATGGAATCCACTAAATATCGGGCTTGCGCATTGGTGCTGAGCCCGCCGAATTCTGCCGCCATCTGGGGAGCGGAATTGAGACCGAGCGTGATTTCTTCTTCTTTATTTAAACTGATGTATTGTTTTTCACCGGTAATTTCATTGACCTCGGAGGACGAATAAAATTTAATCAGGGAAAATATAACGATTCCGGCAGCAATTAAAATGCGTAACCAAAATCCGGAATTTCTACTTCTCATGGTGTTAAGGTTTTACTAACTACAACCAAATATAAATATTTTATTGCTCTTATTTTGTAAGTTTGGTTTAGAAATCTAATCAAACTCTTATGTCGTCTGAGATTATCATTCTGCTTTTCATTTTTTTGTTTTTCCTGTTGTTAATAGGCGGTATTTTTCTGATTGCATTTGTGGCGGCTCAAAGCCGGAAAAAGAAACAAAAGAAAGTGATGGAAACCTTGCCTCCCGGAGTTGAATTCTCTGCATTTGTGCGTTTTAATAGAGGAAACCAGCAAGATAAATTTCTGAAGTTAAAAGCTTTTCAGGGAAGTGGAATCATTTATGTGCTGAATGAAAATGCCGTTTTTAAAAGCACCACGGGATTTGAGCATAGTTTTGATTTACGCAATTCAAAAGTATTTTGGGAAGGAGAAAACCTGGTCAACGGTTTGCTCAAATGGTTCAGTATCAATGACGGACAAGAAAAATTGTATCTCAATGTCGAAACCGGAATGTTTATCTTCCATACTGGCGGTAATAAGCCAACTACACGCAGTATTCATGATCAGCTGCTGTTGAAACAGGCATCGTTGAAATAATATTTAACAATGGTAATTAAATATTTATTTTTTGATAACTTTTTCTGTCTTCAAAACTTTACCGTTTTCTTCAAATTGGATAAAATAAACGCCTTTGGGTAGATGACTGAAATTTATTTCATGTCGTTTTCCTAAAACCAATTGATTGATAATAACTTTTCCAGTAGTATCTGTTACTCTAACTGAAGTGATTTTTAGTTCAGGGTTTTCTATACTGAGTTTGTCTTTTACCGGATTTGGATAAAAAGTAAAGTTTAATTTCTCATTTTCTACAACTGACATTAGCTGATTGGTGTAAGTAACTGTGTTCCCAGACTCATCAAGAATTGTTAAGTTTAAACTACTATCCGAATTTTCAATAATTGAGCAGTCAAAAATGTCATCAGGCGCAAAAAAAGAAACATACAAATACTCAAAATCTTGATTTTCTGGAATGGTACATTGGAAACCTCCAAAAAAGTCAAAAAAGTTTATTTGGTAATCAGAGTACCAAGTAATATATCCTTCCAAAGAAGAGGAACAAATTTCTGAGTGAAACCAAAACATAATATCATTATCTGGAACAGGATCAATTCCCATAGTAATTATCCCTATTTCTTCATTGGAAGGAGGATTATAAGACTGTCCATCTATATTTATTTCAGTTAAATACCAAGTATTAGCCAGTATTTGTTCTTTTACAGTTTGCGCATTTAATATGCCACTCATTAAGGCAAATAAAAATAAAGCTCTCATAATCTTAATTTTTAACAAGATTTTTAGACTCGACGATAGCACCATCACAAACTAAAGTTACATTATAAATCCCGGAAGAAAAAGTGTAAATTATATTAATATTGTTTTTGAATTATTGTAAAATAAACACTACATTTGCAACCCAAATTAAAAATTATTTAAATGACTCATTACGAAACTGTTTTCATTTTAACTCCCGTTCTATCTGACGCGCAGGTGGAGGAAGCAGTAAAAAAAGTAGAAGATTTCCTTGCTGAGAGCAACGCGGAAATCGTAGCAAAAGAAAATTGGGGCTTGAAAAAATTAGCTTACCCGATTCAGAACAAACGCAATGGTTTTTACCATTTGTTGGAATTCAAAACTGAAAACAACGAAGTTGTAGCAGGATTGGAATTGATGTACAAACGCGACGAGCGTATCATCCGTTATTTGACTGTGAAATTGGATAAGCACGGTATCGACTGGGCTGAAAAACGCAGAACAAAGTTGAAATCAGAAAAGTCTAACGCTTAAAAAAGAGAACCATGGCAATTGATGAATTAGCAAAAAAAGCAGCCGAAGGAGGAGAAAGCGAAATCCGTTATTTATCCCAATTAGATATTCAGACACAAACAACCAAGAAATTCTGTCGTTTCAAAAAATACGGAATTAAATATGTGGATTATAAAGATCCCGATTTCTTGTTGCAGTTCGTAAACGAACAAGGTAAAATTTTACCACGTCGTTATACAGGAACCTCATTGAAATACCAAAGAAAAGTTTCACAAGCTATCAAACGTGCCAGACACATGGCTTTGATGCCTTTCATCGGTGACCAATTAAAATAATTAAAAACCTAAAAAGAAGATAAAATGGACGTTATTTTAAAGCAAGATGTAGAAAATTTAGGTTTTGAGTTCGAAATCGTATCGGTAAAACCGGGATATGCCCGTAACTTTTTGATTCCTAGAGGAAAAGCGGTTATTGCAACTGCTAAACAAAGAGAAGAATTGAGCAAAGTTCTGGAAACTCGTAAGGCGGAAGAGGCGGCTTTGATCGCTGCGGCCAACGAAAAATCAGCAAAACTGGAAGGATTGGAAATCAAAATCGATGCAAAAGTTGGTTCAGGAGACAAATTATTTGGTTCTGTAAACAACGGTGATTTGGCTGATGCTTTGAACGCAGCCGGTGTTGAAATCGAAAAGAAAAACATCAAAATCCCGGGAAATACTATCAAACGTCTTGGGAAAAACACAGCAAAAATCCGTTTCCACAGAGAAGTAGAAGTTGATTTTGAATTTGAGGTTGTGGCTGACCAAGAGTCCATCCAAAGAGCGGAAGCGGCTGCAAAAGCAAAAGCGGAAGTAGCGAGAATGGATGCTGAAAGAGCGGCAAACGCCAATAAAACAGACGACTCAGGTTTCAATTATGACAATCCTTTGTTTGAAAAGAAACCAAAAGCAGAAGAAGTAGTGGTAGAAGAAGCAAAGGCTGAAGAAACGCCTGCAGCTGAAACTCCTGAAACGCCTTCTGAAGAAGCTTAATCTAAGTTTTCATATAATACAAAAACCACTCGGAAGAGTGGTTTTTTTGTTTTGTTTAAAGTCCCGATTTATAGATTTCTTTTAACTTAAGAATGGGATTATCTATTTTTATTCTCTCTCTATATTTTTCTAGTTCAACTTCATTTAATTCTTCTTCTGTGTCCAAATCATAAAATAAATTGCGAGCCTCTTGATTAAGCAAATCATCTATTTGGGAATAATAAATTCCATTTTCACTCACCAATGTCTGGATTTCGTCATGAATCCAATCTAATTGTTCATAAAAATCTTCTAAGTCACTTGAAATAATTATGGTTCTATAATCTTCTTTGATTTGAAGAATCCTTTGGTTAAAATTCAAAAGAAATTCAATTTCCTGATGCGTCAGTTTTTTATTCAATTTTTGAGTCAGAACTGTGATGCTTTGTTTAAAATCCTTTGAAAAACTAATTTCCTTATTTGTGCGCGCTTTATCTGCGACTGTTTCCAGAATAAATATTAATTCTTTGAGATTGGGATTTCGAGGACTCCATGTTTTAGAGCTTTTAATTCCTGAATCCCAAAGAGATAATAAATAGGTTGTCCCATCCAAACCTGAAGAATTGTCAGTTCGGAATTTCGTTTTGATGATGGCTGGATAGATCAATTGATAAAGAAGTGTATAATCTTCTTTTTTCAGTTTACTCGTATAAGTTGTAACATTCATTTTTAAATCAGGATTTCCTTCCATCGTTCCCCAAATTGAACCTTCAGTTGGTTCTTTTACGATTATGTTATAATATTCGGTTGAATTTTCATCAGCTTCAATTTGAAAAATATATTCTTTTGAAAAAGAAGGAAAAACAAGCAATCTAATTCTGGGACTGTCATCTAATCCATTAAATAATAGATTTTTTACCTTTCCATAATATTCATAATGATGATCATATAAATCAAAATAGCTATTGGCCGGTTCCAAATGATTTTGTGCAATAATGAACTGACCGAGAAAAAGCAGACAAATCAAATTAAGTTTCATAGAAAAGAAGTTTATTTAAATATATAAAAAAAGCCATCTTAAAATGATGGCTTAGATATATTTTGAACGTTGTTAAACGATCTCCGCACTCAAACCTCTTTCGAGCAGCGCAGTACACATAGGCTCCAGAAAATCAAAACTTCCGGTTTTTACTTCACATTTTCCTTTGTAATGCACCAGCCAGGTACATTGTTCTGCTTGTTCGATGGTATGCCGACAAACTTCTATAAGTGAAACAATCACAAAATCAAAAGTATTATGATCATCATTGTGAAGAACAAGTACCTTGCTTTCTTCTTCCTCTACCAAAACATCAACCTCCACATCTTCTTTCCAAAGAGGTTGGGTGTGAAATTTCAGATGTTCCAAATTATTTAATCTTTTATAAATTTTAAAGCGATCCATTCGTTTCGCTGTTTTTTAGAAACAAATCTCAGACCATTTTCTTCAGATTTCTTTTTGATGTCTTCAAAATCAAATTCCATCAGACCGCTGAGTATCAATTCTCCTGCAAAGTTAAGGACTTTTATGTATTTAGGGATGTCTTCCATCAGGATGTTTCGTTGGATGTTGGCCAGAATGATATCAAAATTCCGATCCCCGAGTATTTCTGCATCGCCCAATCGAACGGTTAATTCCACTTGATTGCGTTCTGCATTTTCAGCCGAATTCTCGATGG
>JBEBVY010000065.1:0-9992 GCA_040392505.1 Moheibacter lacus
AATCGCTTAAAAATCGCTTTTCAAAAAATTGTACCTTCGTTTTATGGGATTATCAAAAATTTTTGCGGATAAATACAAAATGATCCGAGTAGATGGATTGGAATCTAAATACTTACCTTTTTTAAAGTTGAAAGAATATTTGGATCAGCATTTTCCGGACAAAATTTTGTTGGGAAAATCATTTTTGGGAAATGATGTTTACGGATTGGAAATAGGTTCCGGTTCCACCAAAATTTTGGCTTGGTCACAGATGCATGGAAATGAATCTACAGGAACAAGAGCAATGTTGGATGTCTTGGAATTTTTGAAGTTGGAAGAAAATTGGTCCAAGAGAATTCTGGAAAAGATCAGTTTTTATTTTATTCCGATGCTCAATCCCGATGGTTCCTCTCTTTATACACGCCGAAATGCGGCGGGAATTGATTTGAATCGTGATTTCCTTCAGGAAGCTTCTCCAGAAATAAAGATTTTAAAAGCATTTGTACAGGAAATCAAGCCAGATTTTCTATTTAATCTTCATGATCAGCGTACTATTTTTAATGTAGGCGATAGCCATAAACCGGCGACTTTATCATTCTTGGCTCCTTCTCCAGATGCAAATGGCTCTGAAACCCCGGCAAGAATCAAGACCATGGATGTGATTGACTATATAACAAAGGAGATGGAAAACATCATTTCTGGTCATATAGCGCGTTTTTCCGACGAATTTTATCCGACTTCCACGGGCGATAATTTTATGAAGCAAGGTTTTCCGTGTTTATTATTTGAAGCGGGGCATTTTCCGAACGATTATCAGCGGAATCAAGTTCGGATGTTTAATGCATTGGCGATTTTATTGGCATTGGAAAAAATTTCGGTGATGGAAAATGCAGAAAAAGGCGATTATGATAAAATTCCGCGAAATAATCAGAAATGTTTGGATATCATACTGCGAAATGTTTCGGTCAATTCAAACGAATCGGAATCTTTGCTGGACATAGGGATTTATTTTGAAGAACGGCTGGATGTGGAGAAACAAGAGATTGTTTTTTGTTCGAGAATCGAAGAAATCGGAGATTTATCGGGCTATTTCGGGCATTTGGACATTGACATAAAAGGAAAAACATATGTAGGGAAATCTTCCGTATTTCCCGTAGTCGGTGAAATGGCCGATTTCACAGTTGGCACCATTCATTTCGAAAAAGGAAAATTCAGCAGCTAATCAATTCTTTTTATCTTTACCCATTCAAATTAAACCCATGAAAAAATCCTTATTTGTGATGGTTCTCGTTTTTTTAATGACAAGTTGCGAAGGACCTTATATTTTTAACCGAATTGTGAAATTAAAAGATGGAAACAAAATGTTATTGGGCGGCGTAGACAGAGAAGCTTTTTCAAAAGAACCGTTTTCCGTATGGTTCAATCAGGAATATGATGCATATACGACCAATCCGGTTATGATAAAAGAATTCAAAGGAAAACTAAAAAAATATAGGATTGAGGTTTTCATGGGCACCTGGTGTGAAGATTCCCAACGCGAATATCCGCGGCTGATGAAAATATTGGATGAAATCAAATTTCCCGAACAGCGTTTGCTGACCTATGCGGTCAATGAAAGCAAAAAGAGCTTTTACAGCGAGGAAATAGGAAAAGACATCCGTTTTGTCCCTACTTTTATTTTTTACAAAGGAGGAAAGGAAATAGGACGAATCGTAGAAACGCCGGTTTCAGGGTCCTTGGAAGAAGATATCATGATGATTGTAAATGAAACTCCTTTGACGCCTAATTATTCGGAAGATTGAAAAAAATCTTATACATAGCAGGAGGAGTTCTTTTGGGGGCTTTGCTGACTTATTTTATCATGAAGCAGTTCCAGACAAGCAGTTCAACCAACGAGTCGCATGTCATTGCTTATGAAATTCAGAAATTGAATAAAATGATCGTAGCCGAACAAATGTTTTCAGATGTTTATTCGCACAAAAACAGCGTCTATGTTCCCGGTTTTCAGGATTATTTCAGTTTTGATAAAAAAGTATTGTTTCTGGTCAATGCCAAAGTCCAGGCGACTTATGATTTGAAAAATCTGGAAATAGAGGTAGATGAAGAAAACAAAACCATTTATATCCAAAAGGTACCCGAAATGGAACTGGAAGTCTTTCCAGATGTGAGTATTTATGACATGGACCAAAGCAAGTTCAATACGTTTCAAAAAGACGAATTGAATGAAATCAAAAAACGGGCGGTGGAACACATCGAAAAAACCATTGACCGGAAGAAGCTAGAAGAAGAAGCGCACCAACAATTGATTGAAAATTTGGGTGATTTGTACCAATTGGCAAAAGCCTATGATTGGGAAATAGTCGATAAAACACCTTATGCAAAAGAATTGAAACTCAAATTCAATTAAGTTCTAAATCGGCAATTTTCTTGAAACCATCCAGGAGACAAATCCGCCGATGCAAAACACGGTTAAAATCACAATCAGATAGTTAAGCGAAGTGAATTCAAAAGGGAAAGGCACAAAGGAATTGGCCATTACCAAGTGAAAATTGTTTTGTAAAACGCCGAGGGCACTCCCCAAAGTCAGTCCAAACAAAACCGAAAATACCGTAATCAATAATCCGGTTTGGAAAAAGATCCGTTTGATTTGGGACAAACGCATCCCGAAACTCCACATGGTTTTGATTTGAATTTTTTTGTCGAGAATGATGATGATGATGGCACCCGCCAGATTAAAGGTGGCGATGATGATGACCAGCGTGAAAATCAGATAAATAATCAGATTTTCCACATTCATTACTTTTAAAAAGGTAGCATCCAAATCTTGTCGGGTTTGTACCAAAACTGTATTGCCCAATTTTTTTTGCAAAGCAGATTTTGCAGAATTCAGATTGGTACCCGGTTCTAATCTTATTTCGATGCTGTAAGCCGAATCGGGGGATAATTCTAACAGGGTTTGGGTCAAGCCGATGGGTGAAAATATAAATTTATCATATTGGTCATTGATGATAAAAATCCCTACGGGATTGGCTACAGCCGTATTAAAAGCTTCTTCCTCAGAAGAAATCAGCCCGCTGCCCGATTTGGGCATACGCAGCCGACTGGCGTGTTGGTGGTCTATGTACATCTGCAGACGTCTTGCGACTCCATCAGAAGCAATCATTTCATAAGGGTTTTGAAAAGACAAAAATGAACCATGCACCACCGTGGTGTCTATTTTGACTACATTTTTGTAATTTTGGTCGATTCCTTTGATATAAGCGATGTCCTGTTTGTCCTCAAATTCTACCGAAACTTTTTCCTCAATCACTTTTGAATAAGAAATGATTTGAGGATTTTGATCCAGTTTGGAAGTGATTTGATCTATGTTTTCCAATAATTTTCCTTTGGCCGACGAAATCTTTAAGTCGGGGTTTAGGTTGCTGAAAAACTGAATGTTCATTTTTTCCAAACCCGAAAAAACAGAAAGAATGACAAACAATGCACAAGTCGCAATGGTAATGGCAAAAACCGCAATCGAGGTAATGATGTTGACGCCCGTAATTTTTCGTTTGGAAAAGATAAAATGAAGCAAACCAAATAAAATGGAAAGCAATCCCGTCGAAATCAATATCAACGTCAAAGCATTGACCCAAATGGCATGATTTAATTTTTGAAAGATTAAAAATCCAGCGATTCCAATAGAAATGGCTGCAATCAAAAAGGCAATTCCCAATTTGGAATTTTTGGGAATGGATTTAAGTAATTTATTGAATAAAAGATAGATAGCGGTGGTTTGGGCAAAGAGATAGACCAGCATCAATCCTATCACTAAAACCTGCTGCGTGGTCGTGAGCACTTGATTAGGGAAAATTAAATCCCGAATGATTTTTAAAGATAGATTGCCCGAATAAATAAATGTACCCACCAACATAGAAGCAATCAGAATCAGCGCCATGCTGATAAGTAAAGTATAAGTATTATACCGACGTGCTATGAAAAGCGATACATTTTTCATTTATAAAACAGGATTGTTGCCTTCGCCACGGAGTGCCCGATCTATTTTATCGATTTCGTCCAAAGAAGAATCCAGATAAAACAAAAGTTCGGGTGTGATCCGCATGGTTTTGGCTGCAGAACGAGCTAACTGAGACCGATAATAAGGTGCTTTTTCTTTGATCATTTTGATGATCTGTTCCTTTTCGTTGGTCGGAAATACGCTGACGCGGACTTTAGCGACAGATAAATCGGGAGAAACGGAAACTTCGGTTACGGTCAATAATTTTCCGGGAAAGAGTTCTTTGGCTTCTTTGCGGAAAATTTCCGATAATTCTTCCTGAAATACGGTGGCTACCTTTTTTTGTCTGTTTGTCTCCAAAATATTTTCCGATTTGGTTTCTGCGAAATTACGGCTTTTTTAGGGAATTTGTTTTGAAGCTTTTTAATTAAATTTAAGTGCAAATCTTTAATTTTGGAAAATGATAAAAATCGAACACCTCGGAATAGCCGTTAAGGATTTAGAAACTTCCAACGAATTATTCAGGAAACTTTTAGGGAAGGCTTCGTACAAAGAAGAATCTGTAGAATCGGAAGCCGTAAAAACCTCTTTTTTTGAAATTGGTGAAAGCAAAATCGAATTGCTGGAAGCGATGAACGAAAATAGTGCTATCGCAAAATATTTGGAAAAAAACCGGGAGGGAATTCATCATATTGCTTTTGCGGTGGACGATATGGAAGCAGAAATACAACGTCTTAAAAATGAGGGATTTCAATTCATCAGTGAAACGCCAAAAGCCGGAGCTGACAATAAAATGGTGGTTTTCCTGCATCCCAAATCAACCAATGGCGTATTGGTAGAATTATGTTGCGATCAAAAATAGTTTGTAGATTTTAGGAGATTGTTGTAAAATTGCAGTCCCAAAAGCGGACTTTGTATTTCATAAATCGAACTTCGCGATTCAATGGGTCCTATAGCTCAGTTGGTTAGAGCACCTGACTCATAATCAGGTGGTCCTTGGTTCGAGCCCAAGTGGGACCACGAAGCCTCAATGAAAGTTGAGGCTTTTTTATACATTAAAATTTTCACCGCGTATCATTTCGGTACCAAATATTCTCTTCATCCGGCTCGTCATTTTGTTGTTCACCGTATTTTTCTTCAACAGCGATTCGTTCTTCTTCAGAAAGAGATTCTTTGTATTTTTCCCATAACCATTTTTCACGGGCATCTGGTTCTGTTCGATCCTCCCAACTGTATTTTTTGCGTTTTGGTCCATGGTTTCGGGTGATGATGGCAAAAATAAATCCGACGATTCCACCTGCTAAATGTCCTTCCCAAGAAATCGGATTACTGTCTTCTCTGTAAAATTTGGGTAGGAATTCTTCAGGAAAAACACCCCAAATCATGCTTCCATAAAGAAAAACGACGATGAGGGAAATAGCGATCAGGTTTCGGGAATTCTTAAAAATTCCACTGAAAAAAACATAGGAAGCCAGCAAATAAACCAGGCCGCTTGCACCTATGTGGCAACCTATGCTGTCGCCGGGCAGCAAATTCCCAAATAACCAAACCAGAAGACCGGAAAAAATCCAGCCGAGAATGATGACGTAGTAGGCCGTTCGCTGGTAAAATAATACCGCAAAAAAACTCAAAACCGTAAGCGGAATGGAATTGTTGATGATATGTTTCCATCCTGAATGAAACAAAGGACTCAAAACGATTCCTCGTAAACCCAATCCGTTTCGGGGGACGATTCCATAACAATTATATTGTCCTAAACCCAAATTCTGAAACAAAAAGGTGAGCCAAATCAAAAAGAGAAGGATGATAGGAACATAAAGCGTATTTTTTGGAAAAGGATACGTCATAAGTTGAATTTACGATAAAATTTCACAAACCGTTCCGATTGGATTCCAACTGACAAATTTACTGAATCAAAACATCCTTTTTAAAACGGCTTTGAAAAAATCAAAATCCGAATGCGTTTTCGGTCGGTAATTGGAAATCTCAAACTGAATGTCCAAATGTCTTTTCACCTCTTTGTAGGCCTGAATCAGCGAAAATTTGGAATCATAAATATGTGTAGGTTCGGAATTGGCACCATTTATTTCCAGAACCATTATTTTTCCGGATTGCAAATCTTTTTCGGAATTTGTTTTGACATCCATCCGGCCATAATCAAATCCCTGAATTTCATTTGCTATTTTATTTATTTTCGATTCCAATTCATCTGAAATCAAATGCGAAGCATCAAAAAAACGCGTCCCCCGATTGTGATTCCCAATGGGTTCCAGCAGGATTTCCGTGTTTTCGGGGAGTGCGGATTCCCACTGTTCATGGAATTTATTTTTTAAATATTGGGTTCTGGAAACAGCTCGCGGATGGTTTTCGACAAATTCTTTTAAAGTGGTATTCCCATCGGCCTTGTAAACCAAAAATTCCTTTCCCGTAATCGATAAAATCCGGCCTTGGTTTTCATTTGGAAGTTTTGCATAAAAAATCCCGAATTCAAAAGGTAAATCCACAAAATCCTGAACAATCAGGTTTTCTTTTAAAGAATAGTTTTCCCAATCTTCGATTGATTTTATGACTTGAACGTTTCTTCCTCTTTCGCCCCAATCGGGTTTCAAAACAAATGGAAAAGCATGAGGCAATTCGGATTTTGTATGGAGGAATTGGGTTTCGGGCTTAGATTCATCGGGAATTTGTTGGAGAATTTTATATTTGGAATAATCCAAAAATCCGCCAAATTCCAGCCCCGGATTCACTTTACAAAAATAACTAAATGACCCGGAACAAATCGATTTCCAAATCCAGTACGGAACAAATGGTGCATAAAACAACCAAAACGGCCAGTATTCATAGTCCAAAAAATTTCGTTTGAAAACCATCGGTCTAAAAAGGATTGGGATTAATCAAAATTGGCTGAATCCACTTCAAACTCAGGTGCAGCCGGAGGTGTCGTGATTTTGCTTTTAAACGAAACAGGTCGGGAATATTTTTTTAAATCTTGGGTTTTGGGTAGGATGCGCAATGTTTTATGGACCAAACTGTCTAAGTTTTCAGGTGCTTTATCCAATTCGTTTAAAACATAGAAATATTCTTCTCCGTCTTTGACAAAATAGAGCCGGTATTCTATCCCTCTCGGTATTTTTTCATCTTCAAAATCAGGCTTTGGTTGAGAAAATTTCGCTGAATTGATAAAAGAGTAGAGGTCATTTCTATCTTTTTTTGGAACCAGAGCATAATAAATCGTTTGAGCCAAGATGCTGTCCTTTAGTTTTTGTTCCACCGAATTATACTCCATAAAAACAGTATCGGATGGAGTGAATTTCACTGAAAAATTAGATAAAAACACATTGTCAAATGAAAGTTCAAACAGCTCAAAATCTGAGTCGGAATCAGTAGCAAACCCCATCGTTTTTTCAATTTTTGAACAACTCAAAACCATGGAGAGAAAAAACACAAGGATAAAATATTTATGAAGCATGGAGTTTTAAATATCGTTATGGTAAAAGTATAAAGAATTGTGCATTGTCCATCTATTTTCAGATGAAAGGGAAACTTTATGTTGGTATAAATGCTACAAAAAAAAGTTTAAACCTGAAATTTTGTCCGATTTGAATCGAGATTTGACCTGATTTGGCAGAGTTCGTCTATCAATAAATCGTTAATAACTATGGCATTATTTATGCGAATTAGCCAAAGAAGTATTTATATTTGTTAGTAAGAGATAAAAAATGAATGATAATTTTTCACAAAAAGTAAAAGATGTGATTGCTTACAGCAAGGAAGAAGCGTTGCGATTGGGGCATGATCAGATAGGGACAGAGCATTTGTTATTGGGAATCCTGCGGGATGGCGATAGCAAAGCGGTTTCTATTTTGGAAAGTTTAAATGTGGATTTGAAGGAGGTTAGAGAAAAAATAGAGCTATTGGCACCTCCAAAAGAAAATTTCTCCAACCAAAATCAAAATCTCCAACTGACCAAACAAGCAGAGCGTGCCTTGAAAACCACTTTCTTGGAAGCTAAACTATTTAAAAATTCGACCGTCAATACCGTCCATTTATTGTTGTGTATACTGCGAAATGAAAACGATCCGGTAACCAAATTACTGAAAAAAATGGAAGTGGATTATGCCATCATAAAAGGCGAATTTAATTTTCAATTCATGGAGGATGAAATAGATGAATCACCCAAAGCAGAATCAAATTATGACGATGATGAGGAGCGCGGTGGTGGAGCAGGCGAGTTTGAAAGACAAACACCAAAAGGCAATGCCAAAACCAAAACACCTGTTCTGGACAATTTTGGTCGTGACCTAACCCAAATAGCCATCGAAGGAAAATTGGATCCGGTCGTAGGGCGAGAAAAGGAAATCGAGCGTGTTTCCCAGATTTTGAGCCGTCGTAAGAAAAATAATCCATTGTTAATCGGTGAACCGGGAGTCGGTAAATCGGCGATTGCAGAAGGATTGGCCTTGCGCATCATCCAACGGAAAGTATCCCGCGTTTTATACAACAAACGGGTTGTAACTTTGGATTTGGCGAGTTTAGTCGCCGGAACCAAATACCGCGGCCAGTTTGAAGAAAGAATGAAAGCCATCATGAACGAATTGGAAAAAAATGATGACATCATCCTTTTCATCGACGAATTACACACCATCGTCGGAGCAGGAGGAGCAACCGGTTCGCTGGATGCTTCCAATATGTTCAAACCGGCATTGGCCAGAGGTGAATTACAATGTATCGGTGCCACGACTTTGGACGAATACCGTCAGTACATAGAAAAAGACGGTGCTTTGGTGAGACGTTTCCAAACCATCATGGTGGATCCGACTTCGCCGGAAGAAACCGTTCAAATTCTGAATCAGATCAAAGACAAATACGAAGCGCATCACAACGTGAATTATACCGACGAAGCGATTGCTGCTTGTGTGAATTTGACCAATCGGTACATCACCGATCGATATTTACCGGACAAAGCCATCGATGCGATGGACGAAGCCGGATCCAGAGTTCACATCAAAAACATCAAAGTTCCACAGGAAATTTTGGATTTGGAGAAAAAGCTGGAGGAAGTGCGGGAGGAAAAAACCAAGGTCGTAAAAAGCCAGAAATATGAAGAAGCTGCACGACTTCGGGATACCGAAAAACAGATTGAAACTCAATTGAAAAAAGCCCAGTCTGACTGGATGCAGGATTCAAAAGACAACCGCGAAACCGTTACGGAAGAAAACGTAGCAGAAGTGGTTTCCATGATGAGTGGAATTCCGGTGCACCGTGTGGCAGAGAAAGAACTCAAAAAATTGGCCCAGATGGGCGAATTGATGAGAGGAAAAGTGATAGGACAGGACGAAGCCGTTGGAAAAGTGGTGAAAGCAATCCAACGAAACCGCGCCGGATTAAAAGATCCGGGAAGACCTATCGGTTCATTTATATTTCTGGGTACGACCGGAGTTGGTAAAACTCAATTGGCCAAAGTATTGGCAACAGAATTATTTGATTCGCCTGACGCTTTGATCCGAATTGATATGAGCGAATACATGGAGAAATTTGCGATTTCCAGATTGATAGGAGCGCCTCCGGGTTATGTCGGATATGAAGAAGGAGGTCAGTTGACCGAAGCAGTGAGAAGAAAACCTTATTCGGTTATTCTATTGGACGAAATCGAAAAAGCGCATCCTGATGTGTACAATATTTTATTGCAAATTTTGGATGATGGCCATATCACAGATAGTTTGGGAAGAAAAGTGGATTTCAGAAATACGATTATTATTTTGACTTCCAACATCGGAACCCGACAATTAAAGGAATTTGGAGACGGTGTAGGATTTGGAACTTCCGCCAAAAAAGATACGGCGGGCGATCGTGCAAAAAGTACAATTGAAAATGCATTGAAAAAGACTTTCGCACCGGAATTTTTAAATCGAATCGATGACATCATCGTATTTAATCCACTTTCCAAAGAAGATATTTATAACATCATCGACATCGAATTGGAAAAATTATACAAACGTCTTTCCGATTTGGGTTA
>JBEBVY010000066.1:0-9217 GCA_040392505.1 Moheibacter lacus
AAACCAGTCCGCAAACCATTTATGCAAGAGCATTGGATGCCAACGGAAATTGTGGTGGTGTAGCCGAATTCCGCATCGAAGTGCTTCCCGTTCCGGAATTTGAATTACCCGAATATCTGGCTTTCTGTAATTATGATGTGAAATCTTATGAATTTTCACAAGCATTTGCTTCTTATACTTGGTTGGATGACGAAGGAAATGTGATCAGCAACCAAAGCTTGGTGGATTTTGATCAGGAAGGAATTTATACGTTGGAAGTAACTTCTGCCGATACGAGTTGTCCTGCACGAAGAGAAATCGAAATCATTTTTGACAATCAACCAACCATTCTGGATGTGGAAGTAAACGGTCATACCATCACGATTTCTGCGACAGGTGGTCTTCCTCCTTATCAATACAGCATCAACAATGGTTTGACATGGTCAGACGATTATATTTGGCACAATGTTCCCGGAGGAATTTATGACCTGATTGTGAAAAGCAAATACGGATGTATTTCCACAGCCAAAACTTTTGGTGTTTTGGGCATCCCTAATCTCATCACACCAAATGGTGACGGAAAAAACGATTATTGGGAAATTCGCGGATTGGAAATGTATCCGGATGCCCATATCAAAATATTTGACCGCTACGGTAAAATATTTGTGGACAGACCGCTTCCAAATGGGTTCAGATGGGACGGAAAATACATGGGAAGTCCTGTAGCATCCGGTGATTATTGGTACATCATAACCGTTGAGGAAGGAAAAACCCTGATGGGACACTTAACCGTTAGAAACCGGTTTTTAAAAGATAATTATTAAGGATCAATACAGGATATTTTTAGAATTGAATTTTCTAATTTAACTTAGCAAAATGGCTGGAAATATCCTGAAAAATCCTATCGAATACCTGAAAGGCGTTGGCCCGGAACGAGCCAAAACACTTCAGTCGGAATTAGGGATTTTTCGATATGAAGATTTGTTGCAGTATTTCCCGTTCCGACACATTGATCGATCCAAGTATTTTAAAATCAACGAAATACTTCCCACATCGGCTGAAATTCAAATCATTGGTAAAATCAAATCCGTTCAGGAAATAGGTCAAAACAGAGGAAAACGACTGGTAGGAATTTTTGAAGATGAAACCGGCGAAATGGAATTGGTCTGGTTTCGTTTTACGAAATGGC
Organism: Moheibacter lacus; assembly: GCA_040392505.1. GTDB lineage: Bacteria > Bacteroidota > Bacteroidia > Flavobacteriales > Weeksellaceae > Moheibacter > Moheibacter lacus_A. The sequence goes on from JBEBVY010000066.1 coordinate 1,169, forward strand.
TGAAAGAAACCATTCAGAATTCAGTGGGAAAACCGATGGTCATTTATGGAAAACCAACTGAATTTAACCGCAAATTCAACATCGTCCATCCGGAAATGGAAACTTTGGAAAATCATAAATCCTCCCCACAAGGACTATATCCGGTTTATTCGAGTACGGAAATCTTACAAAAAAAAGGAATCACCAACCGGGTGATGCAGAAATTACAGTTTCAATTATTGTCGGAAATTCCCAATATAGAAGAAAACCTTTCTGCTGAAATCATTGGAAAATTTCGATTTCCGAGCCGTCTGAATGCCTTTCGGCAAATTCATTTTCCCAAAAATCATGAAGAACTCAAACAAGCAGAAAATCGTTTGAAATTTGAGGAATTCTTTTTTCTCCAATTGGGATTATTGATTAAAAAATTAAACCATCAGCATAAATTCAAAAGTTTTGAATTTGATTCGGTTGGAAATTATTTCAATGAATTTTATACAAATTATCTACCGTTCGAACTGACCAACGCCCAAAAACGCGTGGTAAAAGAAATCCGTGCCGATTTAGCCAAACCCGTTCAAATGAATCGTTTGTTGCAGGGCGATGTGGGAAGCGGAAAAACCATGGTGGCTTTGCTTTCTGCTTTGATTGCCATTGACAACGGCTATCAGACTGCTTTCATGGCACCCACCGAAATTCTGGCGCAGCAACACTATCAGGCATTGAAAGAATATTTGGTCGCCATGCAAATCGAAATCGGAATTTTGACCGGATCTACCAAGACAAAAGAACGTCGGGAATTGTTGGAAAAACTGAATGCGGGAGAATTAAACATTCTGGTCGGAACCCATGCTTTGCTGGAAGAAAATGTGGTTTTTCAAAATTTGGGATTGACCATTATCGATGAACAACATAAATTCGGCGTAGCCCAAAGAGCAGAATTTCTAAAGAAAAATAAATTACCGCCTCATATTCTGGTGATGACTGCCACGCCCATTCCGAGAACTTTGGCGATGAGTTTGTACGGAGATTTGGATATATCGGTGATAGACGAACTTCCGCCGGGAAGAAAGTCTATCAAAACCGTTCACAAAAAGGACAAAGACCGTTTGGGCTTGTTCCGGTTTATGAAGGATGAAATCCAAAAAGGACGACAGATTTATGTGGTTTATCCGCTGATCGAAGAATCTGAAAAATTGGATTACAAAGATTTGATGGACGGATTTGAGAGTATTTCCCGTGCATTTCCCCTGCCCGATTATGCAGTGAGCATCGTACACGGAAAAATGAAACCTGCCGACAAAGATTTTGAAATGCAGCGTTTCGTGAAAGGTCAGACTCAGATTTTGGTGGCTACGACCGTCATCGAAGTCGGCGTGAATGTGCCGAATGCTTCGGTAATGGTAATCGAGAGTGCTGAAAAATTCGGATTGTCTCAATTGCATCAGCTTCGCGGAAGGGTCGGACGAGGCGCCGAACAGAGTTATTGCATTTTGATGACCAAGGATCAATTAAATGAAGATGCTTTTCAGCGTATTTCTACTATGGTGCGTACAAACGACGGATTTGAGGTTGCCGAAGTCGATATGCAGTTGCGCGGTCCCGGAGATTTGATGGGAACACAGCAAAGCGGTATTTTGAATTTTAAATTGGCCAATTTAGCCAAAGACCAGAAAATCCTGCAAACCGCCCGTTTCATCGCAGAAGAAGTGTTGAAAAACGATCCTGATTTAAGTTTGGAAGAAAATCAATTCATTAAAAATTATTTTGTTCAAAACCATAAAGAAAAGTTAATCTGGAGCCGAATCGGATAAAAAATGCGTCAGAATTTCTTTTGACGCATTTCCTTTAATTAGTTAATATTTTCTCCTTTCAATCCAGCGGCTTCCTGCCTGAAATGATGTTAAACAAAATCACGATGACAGCTATCACCAGCAAAATGTGAATCAGATTTCCCATTCCCATTCCGCCACCGACTCCTAAAAGCCCCAATAACCAAATAATAATACATACTACGGCTACTAACCAAAGAATACTTCTCATAATTTTTGATTTTTTGTTACTATCCTCTAAAAGTACAACAATCATTCCATATGATAAATATCATTTCCTGAAAATTCAATCATTGTTCATCAGCGGATGGACCATAACTTCCCGGCACAAAAATATTATTCAATCGATAGTAAACTCCCAATTGAGCCCGATGATGGGTAATTTGTTTAAAAGCTTGTACCAATGATTCATATTTACTCCAATCAGCAATGATGTAATCACCGTTTTTCATTTTCCAACGCCCCTCCAAATCTTCCGATTTCAAATTTTTTAAAGCTTCTGCCCCTTTCGCATAATCTTTGTCTAATTTTTCCTGCAATTCTTGGCGGGTATTGATTTTAGGTTGAGTATAAGGCGATTCTGCAAAATCAAGAAAATCGGTGTTCAACATAAAATCCGGCCATGCAAAAATTTCAACTACATGAATGGTCAAAACTTTCATACTCATGCTTTTCGGATGTGGTTTCCAGTCATTTTTGTTTTCCGGATATTGCTCAATAAATTTTTGGGTGATTTCGTATTCTGCTTTTAAATCTTTTTGTAATTCTTCTAATAGGTTCATATTTAATAATTTAATTTAAATTAAAAAAATATTTTAACCAACGACCTATAAAGAAGTATGATAAACTAAATCATAAGGAAATTTTAACATTAAAATATTTCGCAACCTAATAGTTTCATATATACTTGCAACTAATTGATTTCTTATTATAAATTAAATCATAATGAAAAGAGACATATTTCAAGCAATTGCAGACCCTACACGCCGGGCGATTTTGGTTTTAATCGCAGCCCAGGCATTAACGCCCAATGCTTTGGCGGAAGAATTCGATATGACAAGACAAGCGGTTTCCAAACACATCAAAGTTTTAAAAGAATGTGATTTAATCAACCAAAAACAGGAAGGCCGTGAAATTTATTATCAATTAAAATTGAAAAAATGAAAGAAGTGGATATTTGGATAGAACAATTTAGAAAAATCTGGGAAACCCTTTTCAGCCAACTTGATGACGTATTGTTCAACTTATAAAAATAAAAAAAATGAAAAATTTAGCATTTAATTTTACGGTAGATAAATCCAATAAAACCGTAAACGTAACAAGAGAATTTGCAGCCGATAAAAATCTGGTTTGATCTGCCTGGACAGAAAAAGAAATTTTAGACCAATGGTGGGCTCCCAAACCATGGAAAACCGACACCAAAAATATGGATTTCCGGGAAGGCAGACGCTGGTTGTATGCCATGCGCGGTCCGGAAGGTGAAGAACACTGGTCATTTTCAGATTTTACTTCCGTTTCATCAAAAGATAACTATCAGTTTTCCGATGGATTTTGCGACAGCAAAGGAAACATTAACAATGAAATGCCAACTTCCGACTGGAGCATTGACTTCAAAGAGTCGGGAAATTCAACAATCGTAAATGTGAAAATTACGTATGGCAAATTGGAGGATTTGGAAGGATTCATCGAAATGGGATTCAAGGAAGGATTCACGATGGCGATGGAAAATCTGGACGAATTATTGGCCAACAGATAATCATTAAAACAAAATGCCTGATTTCTCAGGCATTTTTTATTCAAAACTATTTTTTAATTCAATTTTTAGCCGGAAGAATTTTCCCGGAAACTTCTCCAAATCCAACCCGGATTCCGGCTTTTTCGCACCATCCGCGCATGATGACCGTATCATTATCCTCGATGAATTTTCGTTCGGAGCCATCTTTCAACTTTATAGGTTGACTTCCACTCCAGGTCAATTCGAGCATGGATCCAAAAGAATCTTCCGTTTTTCCGCTGATGGTTCCGCTTGCGTACATATCACCTACTTCCAGATTACAACCGTTTACGGTATGATGCGCCAATTGTTGCGCCATATTCCAATACATATATTTAAAATTCGAAGTACAAATCAGATTTTCGCCAACAGAATCATTGGCAATCAAAGTTTGCAAATGAATGTCAAAATTTTTCATTCCTTCTGATTTCAGATAAGGCAAAACTTCCGGTTCCTGCTTCGGTCCTTCCACTCTGAACGGATTCAAAGCTTCAAGCGTCACAATCCAAGGCGAAACGGATGAAGCAAAATTTTTGGCCAAAAATGGCCCCAACGGCACATATTCCCATTTCTGAATGTCACGTGCGCTCCAGTCATTAAACAACACCAATCCGAAAATATGATCTTCAGCTTCCTCTACAGACACCGATTCTCCTAAATCTGTATAAGAATTGGTGATAAAAGCCATTTCCAATTCAAAATCCAGTCTTCTACTAGGTCCAAAAACCGGCTTTTCAGCATCGGGTGGCATAGTTTGACCTTTGGGTCTGTGGATAGGCGTTCCGGAAACGACAATCGATGAAGCACGTCCATGATAACCAACCGGCAAATGCTTCCAGTTGGGCAAAAGTGCATTGTCCGGATCGCGGAACATTTTACCGACATTGGTCGCATGTTCTATACTGCTGTAAAAATCGGTATAATTAGGTACGTGAACCGGTAATTGCATGGAAACATTTTGGATGCTATGAAAAGCTTCTTTCTGCGTTTCTTCATCATTTGATAATTCGGAATTTTCCAAAAATAATTTCTGAATATGTTCCCGAACCGGAACTGTTACCGATTTCCCCAATGAAATAAATTCATTCAAAGTAAAAGCTTCAAACACATTTTCTCCCAGATTGAATTCATCAAAATATCCATTTTCGTATAAGACTGCCAAATTGATGACCGTATGCCCGATTCGGGTTACGCAAGCAATTTCCTCATCGGCAAAAATCGCTACACCAAAGGGAATATTATGAATGGAAAAATCGGAATGTTCGTCGTATGTGATGAATGATTTCATTTTTTTGGATTTAATTTTTGGATTCCAAAATTAAGGATTTAAACCTTAACGGACGAATAAACGGGCATCAAATCTGAAAGGTTCTGATTTTTTAATTTTGACTTTTTCTATGTTTTTGTGGTTGGGATTGATCAGGTAATTAAACTCTCCCTGAACCACCATGTACGGGACTTTCAAAACCATTTTAGTTGATTTTTTTACAAAATCATTTCCGATTTGCTGGGTTATTTCTTGAGATCAAATACCTTTCATGACATTTGTCAAAATTTTCACCAATTTATTTCATTCTTCCCCATAGATTTTAAATAGTAATTGGTTTTTGAAAAAGGTTTACTTCCAAAAAATCCGTTGTGAGCCGAGAATGGAGAAGGATGCGGTGATTTAATGATAAAGTGTTTGGAAGGGTCAATCATGCTTCCTTTTTTCTGGGCATAAGCTCCCCAAAGAATAAAAACCAGATGTTCTTTTTCATCCGATAATTTCTGAATAGCGGCATCGGTAAATTCTTCCCAACCTTTGTTTTGATGGGAACCGGGTTGTGAAGCCCGAACCGTTAAAGTTGCATTCAATAGAAGAACGCCTTGCTCTGCCCATCTTTCAAGATTTCCGCTTTGAACCGGCGAAATGCCCAAATCGGAATCCAATTCTTTAAAAATGTTTTTCAAACTGGGTGGCTGTTTGATTCCTTCCGGAACCGAAAAACTCAGACCATGCGCCTGCCCTGCTCCGTGATAGGGATCCTGCCCTATTATTACCACTTTTACTTCCTCAAAAGGCGTATGGTCAAAAGCAGCAAAAATTTGTTTGCCGGGCGGATAAATCGGATGGGTCTGGTATTCATTTTTTACAAAATCGGTTAAATTTTGAAAATAGGCTTTTTTGAATTCTTCCTTCAGAACTTCCTTCCAGGAAGCTTCAATTTTCACATTCATCTGTCCTGATTATTTATTCCCAAATATAGTTTAATTTTGCACTGATGCAGGTATCGGAACAGACTTTACGCGATTTGGAATTTCCAAAAATATTGGAGAAAATAAGTGAATTAGCTTTCAATGAAAGAACAGCTCAACTACTTACCGAATTAAAACCTTATGAAAATCACGACCATTTGGTGCAGGATTTATTGGCTACCAACGAATATCTTTCCAGTTTTGAGAGCGGAAACCGGATTCCTTTTTCCGAATTCTTTTATATGAAAGAATTTCTGCCACGTCTGGAAATCGAAAATTATTATCTCAATGCAGAACAATTTTTTCAAATCAAATCCAATTCACTTCAAATCAAAGAAATAACCAAATTTTTTATAGCATTTGAAGCTTATTTTCCTACACTCAATTCTTTGGTTTCAGAAGTTCAGTATGAAAAACAAATCGTCAAAGAAATCGAGATGGTTTTTAACCGACACGGCGAAATCAAAGATGATGCAAGTCCTGAACTTTTTCAAATCCGAAAACAAATCAAACAAGTTACAGCCAGAATTTCCGATTTGTTCAAAAAATCCATCATGCATAACAGCCAGTATTTAGATGATATCAAGGAAACCGTGATTGACGATAAAAGGGTTTTGGCCGTGAATTCATCTGTCAGAAAACGCGTGAAAGGAAGATTGTTGGGAACTTCCAAAACGGGCTCAATTTCCTTTATAGAACCGGAATCAGTTCTAAAATCAAATAGAGAATTGGATGAATTTAGAGAAGAAGAAGTCAAAGAAATCATCAAGATTCTTCGTCATTTAACTTCGACTATTGCCATTCATAAAGAACTTTTGGAAGAATATGAAGAACTTTTGGAATACTTTGATTTTACGCGGGCAAAAGCAGAATTCGCACTCAAAATAAACGCTGTTTTACCTCAAATCAGGAATGAAACCATCTTGAATCTGGAGGATGCCTATCACCCTTTGCTTTTTCTTTCTAACAACGAAAAGAAATTAAAAACGATTCCCCAATCTTTAAAACTGGATAAAAACCAACGCATCATCATCATTTCGGGACCCAATGCGGGAGGAAAAAGTATTACGTTGAAAACCATTGGTTTAAATCAATTGATGATTCAAAGCGGGATTTTGATTCCGGTCCACCCAAAATCGGAAATTGGATTTTTTGACAAAATCTTTACAGACATTGGCGATAATCAATCGATTGAAAATCAATTAAGTACTTATAGCTATCGTTTAAAACAGATGTCGTATTTCATTAAAAATGTGACAGAAAGCACATTATTATTAGTAGATGAATTCGGAACGGGATCCGACCCGGAATTAGGTGGAGCGTTGGCCGAAGTTTTTTTTGAAGAATTTTATGAACGAAAAGCATTTGGGATTTTCACTACGCATTACACCAACATCAAAATCGCAGCGGAAAATCTGCTTGAAGCCATTAATGCAAGTATGTTATTTGATGAAAAAACCTTGAATCCGTTATACAAATTAGAAATTGGTCAGGCAGGAAGTTCATTTACATTTGAAGTGGCCGAGAAAAATAAAATTCCGTTCCGGTTGATCAATCGGGCCAAAAAGAAAGTTGAACAAGATAAAGTTCGTCTGGATAAAACGATTTTAAAACTTCAACAGGAAAAATTTCAGATTCAGAAAACAAAAAATCAGGTAGAAGAACTCAAACAAACTTCTGAATCACAAAGCAAAGAACTGGAATCCGCCCATGAAAAAATCAGAGAGAAACTCGTGGATTATCAGCTTTTATATGACAACGAATTGAAATCTCTTCAAGCGGGAAAAAAGATGAATGAGTGGGCTGATGCCTATTTGAAATCCAAAAACAAAAAAAAGCTCATCGGGGATTTTTTAAAATGGGTGGAAATGGAAAATTCGAAAAAGAAAGAAAGTCCGTCTGCTGAAAAAGAAAAAGAAAAAATCCTTCAAAAAGAAGTCAAAAAGGATTTAAAGAAAAATCAGGAAACGATAAAGGTTGAAAAGAAAAAAATCGAAGAAAAAAAGAAAATTGAAGTTCAAAAATCAATTGAAAGTTTAAAGATAGGCGATCGGGTTAAAATCAAAGACAGTAACAGCGTCGCTACAATTGAGAAAATTGAAGGAAAATCTATTCTTTTAAACTATGGACAATTTACCGCAAAAGTTTCTATATTTGATATCCAAAAAATCTAAAAAATTATAGGAAAATGAAGAAAAATATACTTTTTACAGCCTTGTTAATTGG
>JBEBVY010000067.1:0-8925 GCA_040392505.1 Moheibacter lacus
CTCCGAATCAAAAGCGAGAGAAGCAGGGAAATTAAGTATAGAAGGAAAAGCTTATGTGGTGAAGGACGGTGATGTCATGCATTTCCTGTTCAATGTTTAAACTGGGAAAACCATATCAATATTTATTTTTCGGTGCTGCAACCGCTTTAATCATTCTTTATTTTCTGACGATGAACATCCCGTTTTTTTGGGATGCTTATTCCAAATCCATTCGGGCGACCTGGTTTTTGAACAATCATTTCTCACAATGGATTTTACCAACGGAACTCAACGCAGGACATCCGCCGCTTTGGGAATTGCTTCTGGCATTTACCTGGAAGCTGACAGAGCAAACGCTTGCGTATAGCCGGCTTTTATTGTTGGTTTTTAATTTAGCCGCTTTTTATCAATTGATTCGTTTTTTGCGGGACCATAAATCCCCGGGCGTTCCGGTTTGGGCACTGATCATTGTCTTAATTGAACCTACGCTTCTGGCGCAAACGACCATCCTCAACAACGATATGATGCTGTTGTTTTTTACGCTTCTAGGACTGAATTCCATTTACCGAAATGAGAAAATACTGTACTCAATCGCTTTAACAGGTGTGTTATTTTCCAATTTACGCGGCACAAGTGTATTTGCATCGTTGTTTTTGATTGATTTTCTGTTTAATTGGTTCCAACTCAAAAAAGACAAACAGGAATTTCTATGGGTTTCCTATATACTTCCGACCGCACTGTTTGGACTATTTATCATTTATCATCAACAACTTCTCGGTTGGGCACTCAAAAATCCGGGGCTTGAACATCGGGAATTGGCAGGTACGACAAGAATTTTGAAAAACATTGCTTCCATCGGGAAGTCTGTATTGGAAACGGGAAGAATTTTTATGTTTGGACTTTTGACATTTCTAATTATAAAATTCTTCAAAAAACAAAAATGGATAGACTTCAATTCAGAAAACAAAAGATTGATTCTTTCGTTTTTAGTGTTTTTTATCACATTCACTGTCTTATTTACAATGATGAAAAACCCTGTAAATCCGCGTTATTACATGGTCGCTTATCTCATTGCCACTTTGTTGTGTGTGAATTTGATTTTCGAATGGATTCAAGATAAAAAATGGCGGAATTTCTCCGTGTCTTATCTTTTCATTGCGTTTCTCACGGGGCATTTATGGATTTATCCGCCGACGATTTCTCAAGGATGGGACACGAGTTTGGCTTATTTGAATTATTTTCCGCTTCGCGATAAAATGGAAAATTATTTAGTAGAAAATAAGATTTCGAAAGAATCAGTGGGAACGAATTTAAATCTGAACCATCCTCAATTCATAGACTTAAAAAACGCTCCTGAAGCTCTTTATCCTGAGCTCAGTACGCTCAACAATCACTACATCATTTTATCCAATATTGAAAATACCACTTCCAATGAAGATATCCATCTTTTGATGAAGGATTGGATTTTGGTCAAATCTTATCAGCAAATGGGCGTTTTTGTCAATTTGTATCAAAATCCGGTTTACGAAGATAAATGAAGCAAGTTTTCAATTGCTTTTTCCAGCGTTTCCTCTTTTTTGGCAAAACAAATCCTGAGCAATTTCTGATGGGGCGGATTTTCATAAAATGCCGAAAGCGGAATGGTCGCGACTTTGTATTTTTCAGTTAGAAATTGAGCGAATTCCACATCATCTCCATCAGAAATTCGGGAATAATCGGCCAATAAATAATAAGTTCCCTGCGGCTTGATCAATTCAAAAGAAGTGGCATTCAGTCCTTCGATGAGGAAATCTCGTTTTTGTTGAAAAAATTCCGGCAAATTCAAATACTCATTTTCATCTTTAAGGAATTCTGCAATCGCGTACTGAACCGGCGTGCTGACACAAAAAGTATTATATTGATGTACTTTCCGTACTTCTTTTGTCAATTCTTCGGAAGCTAGAAAATAGCCCACTTTCCATCCGGTGATATGAAATAATTTCCCAAAGGACGCCACCACGAAGCTTCGGTTTTTGAGCTCGGGAAATTGACTTATGCTGATGAATTTTTGATTGTCAAAAACCATGTGCTCATATACTTCATCACTTAAAACCAATATCTCAGTGTCTTTAACAATTTCGATTAAATGTTGAAAATCAGATGATTTCAACAAATAAGTCGCCGGATTATTGGGATTATTCAGTAAAATCATTTTGGTTTTATTCGAAATCAGATTTCGGACTTCATTCCAATCCACTTCAAAATCGGGTGCTTTGAGTTGAACAGCCATTACTTTTCCGCCAAATAATTCAATCACAGGCCGATATAGGTCAAAAGCCGGCTCAAAAACAATCACTTCATCGCCCGAATTGATAAAAGCCGAAATGATGGAAAAAATCGCTTCCGAACCGCCTGTCGTAACGGTGACTTCTGTTTCGGGATGATAAACCGATCCGTATAATTTTTCTGATTTCCTGACAATTTCTTCCCGTAATTCTTTCACACCCGACATAGGCGAATATTGATTCTTTCCTGATTTCATATATTTTGAAACCCAATCGATCAGTTCCGGCGAACAGTCAAAGTCGGGAAAACCTTGTGATAAATTTACCGCTTTATTTTCCTGCGCGAGTTGGGACATGACCGTAAAAATCGTGGTTCCGACGTTGGGGAGTTTGGAGTGGATGTTCATTTGGTAAATTTATAATTAAAATTTCGTTGAAAACCATTTGAAAATCATTTAAAATCCATTTTAAAAGGCGAACGAAATTTAGTATTTTTGTAGCTATGGCAGAAGAATTAATGGAAGACACTTTACCTAAAAATTCCACAAATTATACAGAAGACAATATCAAAACCCTCGATTGGCGTGAACACATCCGTATGCGCCCGGGTATGTACATCGGGAAACTCGGGGACGGATCTTCTCAGGATGACGGGATTTATATATTGTTAAAAGAAATCATCGACAATTCGATCGACGAATTTGTGATGGGCGCCGGAAAAACGATAGAAATTACGGTCTCTGACAGTGAGGTTACGGTTCGGGATTATGGCAGGGGTATTCCGCTTGGAAAAATGGTCGATGTTGTTTCTAAAATGAATACGGGAGGAAAATATGATTCCCGAGCGTTTAAAAAATCCGTTGGACTGAACGGTGTGGGGTCCAAGGCAGTAAATGCGCTATCCTCCTATTTTCGCGTCCAATCCATTCGGGATAACAAAACTCGAATTGCTGAGTTCGAATATGGTAATTTAACTACGGAAGAACCCGAAAAGGACAGTTCCCTGCGCAAAGGAACCAAGATGACCTTTATTCCCGATGCGGAAATTTTCAAAAACTATAAGTTCAGGAAGGAATATGTAGAGCGAATGCTCAAAAATTATGTTTACCTAAATCCGGGATTGAAAATTCTTTTTAACGGAGAAGAATTTTATTCGGAAAACGGATTGAAAGATTTACTGGAAGACCAAATCGATGAAGAAATAGTCTATGACATCATCCATCTGAAGGGAGAAGACATCGAGATCGCTTTGACCCACAGCGGAAAGTCCTATTCGGAAACCTACCATTCTTTTGTCAATGGTCAGAATACCACACAGGGTGGAACCCATTTGACTGCGTTTAAAGAAGCGATCGTCAAAACCGTTCGGGAATTTTACAATAAAAATTATGACCCAAGTGACATACGCAAATCCATCATCGCAGCTATAGCGGTAAAAGTGGAAGAACCTGTTTTTGAATCTCAGACTAAAACCAAATTGGGTTCGGCCGATATGGGTCCTAATTTACCGACGGTAAGAGCATTTGTCAGCGATTTTGTCAAAACCCAACTGGACAATTATTTACATAAAAATCCTGATGCGGCACAAAACCTGGAACGGAAAATCAAACAAGCCGAACTGGAACGGAAAGAACTTTCGGGCATCCAAAAACTCGCACGTGAGAGAGCGAAAAAAGTTAGTTTACACAATAAAAAACTCCGGGATTGCCGACAGCACTACAATGACCAAAAATCTGAAAGAAAATTAGATACCACCATTTTCATCACCGAGGGAGATTCGGCAAGTGGTTCCATCACAAAAAGCCGAAGTGTGGAAACGCAAGCCGTATTCAGTTTACGCGGTAAACCTTTGAATTCTTATGGTTTGACTAAAAAAATCGTGTATGAAAATGAAGAATTTAATTTGCTTCAGGCCGCTTTGAATATCGAAGACGGTTTAGAGGAATTACGTTATAACAATGTAGTTATCGCGACAGATGCAGATGTGGATGGAATGCACATTCGGTTGTTGATCATCACTTTCTTTTTACAATTTTTTCCGGATTTGATCAGAGAAGGACATTTGTACATTTTACAAACGCCTTTGTTCAGAGTTCGAAATAAAAAAGAAACGAGGTATTGTTATACCGAAGAAGAGCGGATCAATGCGATAAATGATTTAGGTAAAAATCCGGAAATCACCCGATTTAAAGGTTTAGGGGAAATTTCGCCTGATGAATTCAAAAATTTTATAGGAAAAGATATGCGATTGGAGCCGGTAATGATCGGTAAAGATACCACGATTGAGAATTTATTAGAATTCTATATGGGAAAAAATACGCCGGACAGACAAGAGTTCATCGTCAACAATTTAAAAACAGATATTTAATACCCTTACTTCTCTTAACCAAAACTATTGACTATGCGAATTAACAACAAAAGAATTAATGTTTACATCGAAGCCTTTTATACATTACTATTTATAGGATTGATTTTTAGCGTGTTACTGATTTTTGTTCCGATTCCGACGATTACCCGCCACGTAGAACCCTATATTTTAATCGGGTTTTTCTGTGTATTTATTTATTTATTTTATAAAATCGGACATCAAAATGTAGAATATAACAGTGACGGAGAGCTACTCAATATTAAAACCCAAGATGCCTTTTGGGTAAAATATTTTCCCCAAACACGCCGAATAGTCGATTTCCCAAAAAGCAAATTGATTTCTTTTAAAATTAAAAATGGTTTCTTTCAAAAGAAATTGGATCTCTATGTAACGAGTAAACGAACGCAATCAGGTTATATGAAACTACGTTTTAACATCACTTATTTAAGTAAAAGTGAAATTTCAGATTTGAAACGTTCCCTCAATAAAATTGTAAAACGAAATTCCGAAAATAACAAACCCCATTTAGAAGAAGCGATATAAAATGAGCGAACAGCAGCACGAAGAAACGATAAAAAAAATATCGGGAATGTATGAGGATTGGTTCCTCGATTATGCCTCTTATGTAATTTTGGAGCGGGCAATTCCATCCATCTTTGATGGATTAAAACCAGTTCAGCGACGGATTATGCACTCGATGCGCGAACTGGAGGACGGGCGATATAACAAAGTGGCCAACATCGTCGGAAATACCATGAAATACCATCCACACGGTGATATGGCGATTACGGATGCCATGGTTCAGATTGGGCAGAAAGAATTATTAATCGACACCCAAGGAAACTGGGGAAATATATTGACCGGTGATGGTGCCGCTGCTGCCCGATACATCGAAGCCCGACTCACGCCATTTGCTTTGGAAGTCGTTTTTAACCCCAAAACAACCGAATGGTTGCCTTCGTATGACGGTCGGAACAAAGAGCCCGATAACCTTCCTGTAAAATTTCCGTTGCTACTTACACAGGGAGTAGAAGGTATTGCGGTAGGACTTTCTACCAAAATTCTTCCGCATAATTTCAACGAAATCATCGATGCTTCTATCCAGTATCTGCGTGGAAAAAGATTTGTTTTGTATCCTGATTTCCTGACCGGAGGTTACATCGACGTCAGTGATTATAACGACGGTCAACGCGGCGGAAAAGTTCGTGTGCGCGCCAAAATCCAGCAAGAAGACAAACTCACTTTAAAAATAACGGAAATCCCTTTTGGGACCACGACGGGAAGTTTGATTGATTCGATTTTAAAAGCCAATGATAAAGGAAAAATCAAAATCAAAAAAATAGAAGATAATACTTCCGAATTTGTGGAAATATTGGTTCATCTGGCGCCCGGCATTTCGCCCGATAAAATGATCGATGCTCTGTATGCTTTTACGGACTGCGAAATTTCCATTTCTCCCAATGCTTGCGTGATCAATGTCAACCGTCCGGAATTTCTAAATGTTTCGGAAATCCTTCGTCGAAATACCGACAACACGGTCGATTTATTGAAACGCGAATTGGAAATCGAACTCGACGAATTACAGGAACAATGGCATTTTTCTTCACTCGAAAGAATTTTCATCGAAAACCGGATTTACCACGACATAGAAGAAGAAGAAACCTGGGAAGGCGTCATTCAGGCGATTGACAAAGGATTGAAACCTTTTACGGGTCATTTGCTTCGTGCAGTAACCGAAGAGGACATTGTCCGACTGACCGAAATCCGCATCAAACGCATCTCCAAATTCGATTTGGATAAAGCCCAGCAATTCATCGAATCATTAGAAGATAAAATTGAAAAAGTAAAATTCCATCTGGAGAATTTGATCGATTATGCGGTTGATTATTTTAAAAATTTAAAAAATAAATACGGCAAAGGCCGTGAACGCAAAACCGAAATTCGGGTTTTTGACAACATCGATGCGACAAAAGTTGCAGTAGCCAACGTCCGTTTTTATGCAGATAAAAACGAAGGATTCATCGGAACTTCTTTGCGAAAAGACGAATTCCTGTTTGAATGTTCCGACATCGACGATATCATCGTTTTCCGAAACGACGGCGTGATGATGGTTTCAAAAGTGGATGCCAAAACCTTTGTGGGAAAAGGAATCATCCATGTGGCGGTTTGGCAGAAAAACGACAAACGCACCATTTATAATCTGATTTATCGTGACGGAAAAAATGGTCCGTCTTACATGAAAAGATTTGCCGTAACGGGAATCACACGCGACAAAGAATACGATTTAACAAACGGAAACAAAGGTTCGGAACTGCTCTATTTCTCTGCCAATCCAAATGGTGAAGCTGAAGTCGTTCAAGTGCTTTTGAAACCCAATCAGCGTTTGAAAAAATTGAAACTGGATGTGGATTTCTCAGAATTGGCGGTAAAAGGACGGGCTTCCAAAGGAAATTTGGTCACTAAATATCCGGTTAAAAAAGTAGAACTAAAAGAAGAAGGCGTTTCTACCCTTGCACCAAGAAAAATCTGGTTTGACGACACCGTCAAACGACTCAATGCAGATGGTCGCGGCGAACTTTTGGGGGCTTTTAAGGGAACCGATAAGATATTGACCATCAATGACAAAGGCGATGCTAAATTGACGAGTTTTGATTTGAGTAACCGCTATGATGATGAATTGTTGACCATTGAGAAATGGGATCCGGAAAAACCCCTTTCCTGTATTTATTATGATGCGGAAAAAGAGCGTTATTTCGTGAAAAGATTTTTGTTGGAAGACACCTTCAATCCACAACCTTTTTATTTTTCCGAACATCCCAATTCTTTTGTTGAAATGGTAACAACCCAAAAACAACCAATCGTAGATTTGATTTTTGGCAAAATCAAAGGAGTGGAAAAAGAAAACGAAACGGTCAATCTCGAGGAATTCATTACCGTAAAAGGCATCAAAGCCCAAGGTAATCAATTGACCACTTATAAAATCAAACAAATCAACCTGCATCCGGCGCCGGAAGAACCGGAAGAAGAGGAAATCTTCGAATCAGAACCGGATGAATTGGATGGCGTAACCGGCGAGCAAGCTTCTTTGTTTGATTTCCCGGCGGAGCCCTCAGAAAATGGAGAGGATAAAGAAGAAAGTCAAGAGTAAAATTAAAAGAAACCCGAATTATAAATGCCTGATTTAATCACCATCATTATCATAGTTATAACGACCTTATTTAGTTTGAAGGCATTTAACGACCTTCCACTTTTTGAGCGTTTTAAATTTCAACCCCAAGCAATTACCCAAAGAAAACAATACGACCGTTTATTGATGTCCGGATTTCTCCACGTAGATATGGGGCATTTGATTTTCAATATGTTAACCCTATTTTTCTTTGCGAGTCCGGTCATTCGTTTTTTTGAGGTTCAGTTTGGCGGGAGCATCGCAACCGGTTCGGTCATTTTTGCGGTGATTTATTTGTTGTCAATTGTCGGAGGTAATTTATTGGCATTGTTTTTTCAAAAAAACAATGCCCGATATTCGGCTGTAGGAGCTTCGGGCGGTGTGATGGGAATTGTGATGGCAGCCATCGCCATCTTTCCAAATGAATTGCAGATTTACGGATTCATTCCCGGTTGGCTGTTTGCGATTTTGTATTTGGGATATTCCGTTTATGGCGTTCAAAAACAATTGGGAAACATAGGACACGAAGCGCATATGGGCGGTGCAATCGTAGGATTGGCCGCACCTTTGATATTGTATCCACCTTTATTCCAGCACAATATGTACTACATTTTGGGTATGTTGGTTCCGATTGCCGTGTTGTTGGTTTTGGCGATCAAAGGAAGGAAATAACGTGGCTTCGAGAGCCTCAGCCACCATTTAGAATTTTAAGAATTTAGGACACTGAGGCACTCGAAGTGTCTGAAATTAATTTATAGATAATTCTTCAATTCAATTAATTGATCAATTACGGGAATTTCTTCTACCCAAAGATGATTTTCATTTAGAGGATTAAAGAAAATAGCCCGCATCCCAAATCGGGTTGCACCCATCATATCGGCAATCCAGTCGTCGCCTATGTAGATGGATTCTTCTTTTTTCGCAGCTGCTTTTTCAATGGCCAGCTGAAAGGCCCGGGAATCGGGTTTGGGTGCGCCGGCTTCCTCGGCTGTTGTGACAGATTGGATATAATTTTTAATCAGACATCCATTGATTTTTTGATGGGTAACTTCTTCAAAACCATTGGATAAAATATGCATTTGATAATGAGGCTGTAAATATTTAAGGATTTCTTCTGTACCGTCTACTGTATAATTTGAAAGAGTCAC
>JBEBVY010000068.1:0-8377 GCA_040392505.1 Moheibacter lacus
TCACTTCCACGATTTTCGGAATGATTTCGCCTCCTTTTTCCACATAAACCATATCACCAATCCGGACATCGAGTTTGTTGATGATGTCTTCGTTGTGCAATGAGGCGCGTTTCACCACTGTTCCGGCAAGACTGACTGGTTTCAGATTGGCAACGGGTGTGATGGCTCCGGTTCTCCCTACCTGATAGGAAATGCTCAATAATTCGGTTTCGGCTTTCTCGGCTTTGAATTTATAAGCCATTGCCCAACGCGGTGATTTGGCCGTATGTCCCAATTCTTGTTGTTGTGCAAATGAATTGACTTTTACCACAATTCCATCGATTTCAAATGGCAGCAACTTTCTTTCTGTATCCCAGAAATCAATAAAGTTCAGCACTTCTTCCAGACTCGTACATAATTTGGCGGTCTGTGGAATTTTGAACCCATAGGATTCTGCTGATTTCAACATATCCCATTGGCTGTCAAAAGATAAATTCTGCCCGACAATCGTATAAAGATAACAATCCAGTTTTCGTTTGGCGACTTCGCCACTGTCTTGTAGTTTCAAGCTTCCACTGGCAGTATTTCGCGGATTAGCGTACAATTCCAGTCCCAATTCCGCCCTTTCAGCATTGATGCGGTTGAATTCTTTATGAGGCAAAACAATTTCTCCCCGAATGTAGAATCTATTAGGATAATTTCCTTTGAGCTTTAAAGGAATGGAACGTATTGTTTTTACGTTAGGTGTGATTTCATCACCCTGAAATCCGTCGCCGCGTGTAACAGCTTGTTTAAGTTTTCCGTTTTCATACAGGACGGAAACGGAAGCACCGTCATATTTTAATTCGCAGACAAATTCTACTTTTTCACCGTGCCTAACGGCAGGCAGGTCCAATGACTTTTCAATTCGTTTTTCCCAGTCTTGTAAATCTTCGATGGAGTAGGAGTTATCGAGCGAATACATGCGGTACTCATGCACAACTGTGGGAAAATTCTTGGTAATGCTTCCACCCACACGTTGGGTCGGGGAGTTTTCATCAAAATATTCAGGATACTGTATTTCCAATTCCTGTAATTCTTTGAGTTTCAGGTCGAATTCAAAATCGGAAATAATGGGATTATCCAGTATGTAATAATTGTAATTGTGCTGATTTAATTCTTCACGAAGTGCCTGAATTCTTTCCTGAATGTTCATTGAATGATGAATTTAAACAAAGATAAAAATGAATGGAATCATTAGTCCTATAAATTTTATAATTCATAGTGGATAAGCTGAATTTCTTCAATTTTTTTAAATCCGTTATCAGCTGTAATTAAAGGAATGTCTAAATAAAGAGAAGTTGCAGCAATGATACAATCCGGTAATTTTAGTTTGAATTTTTTTCGGAAGCCTATGGTTTCAGTTTTTATGGCTGGGTTGATATTTATGATTTTACATTCAGCTACAAATTGCTTAATCTGCTTTTGTTCTTCTCTTGTAATTTCACTGAAACTCAAAAGTTCTATTTCTGTAATGATGGAAATGTGCAGTCTTTTTTCCTGTAAGAAATCGGCAAGCGTTCTGTCTCCGTTTAGGAGATAAAGGACGATGTTGCTGTCAAGCAAAAGTTCAGTCCCATTCATCACGCATTTTCTTTTGGATAGCTAATGCATCTTTTTTCAGACGAATGGTACCACAGTATTTATGCACATCAATACCTTTGGGTTTCTGCTTTTTTGAGAGTTTGTCCAAAAGTTTCTGCATATTCTTTTTATTATCTCCTTTTTTTAAGATGGCTACCATTATAATGAATTCTAATTCATTCAAAGATAAGAAAATTAGGGATTTATTTGATTTGTGATGTTATAGATTTCTTTCCGGATGATCATTCTGAATTTTGTTTTATGGAAAGATAAATGATAGGATAAGAAAAACCTCTGAAGTTTCCTGCCCGTCCGCAGGCGGGAACCCTCTGAGGTTTAGTTTAAATTTATTAAATTTTTTTCACCCATCCATTCAGCTATTTTTCAAATAATCTCTCAATACGTATTGCAGGATTCCGTTGTTTTTAAAATATTCGATTTCAATGGCGGAATCCATTCTTGCTTTTACTTTAAACTCAGTTATTTTCCCATTGGGATGTGTTGCCTTAACTTCCAATATTTTATGCGGATAAAGATTGTCTGCCAATCCGCTGATGTCAAAAAATTCGGTACCATCCAAGCCTAAGCTTTCTGCATTTTGTCCGTCCACAAATACCAATGGAGCTACACCCATTCCCACCAGGTTGCTTCGGTGGATTCGTTCAAAGCTTTCTGCAATTACGGCTTTGATTCCCAGTAGGAAGGCGCCTTTTGCCGCCCAGTCACGCGAGGATCCTGAACCGTACTCTTTTCCGGCCAATACAATCAGGGGTGTTTGGTCTTTTTGATAATCCATGGCCGTTTCATAAACGGTTTTTATTTCATTGGTTGGGAAATATTTACTGAAACCACCTTCTCTGTCAGCGATTTTATTTTTAATTCGCACATTGGCAAATGTTCCGCGCATCATCACCTCGTGATTTCCACGACGGGATCCATAAGAGTTAAAATCGGTCTTGTCCACACCATTTGAAACCAAGTACTGCCCGGCAGCGCTGTCTTCCCTGAAGGAGCCGGCCGGAGAAATATGATCGGTCGTAACGGAATCTCCCAAATATAGCAAGACCCGGGCGTCTTTGATATCCGAAATCGGGTCTGGCGTGGCTTTCAGATTTTCAAAGAAAGGTGCTTCTTTGATATAAGTGGATTGATTGTCCCATTCAAAATTCTGATCCAAACTGACTTCCAGATTTTGCCAGTCGGTTGAACCGTCAAAAATCACATCGTACACTTCCTGGAAATCACTTTGTTTGACACAATCATTGATGGTTTGGACAATTTCTTCCCGGCTTGGCCAGATGTCACGCAGATAGACGGGGTTTCCGTTGGGGTCATATGAAATCGGATCGTTTATCAAATCGACATCTACTCTTCCAATGAGTGCATAAGCCACTACCAGCATAGGAGACATCAGGAAGTTCATTTTCACCTGCGGATGAACCCTTGCTTCAAAATTACGGTTTCCCGAAAGCACCGAAGCCACTACCAATTCTCCTTTTTCTACCGCTTCAGCGATGTGAGGTGGAAGCGGGCCTGAATTTCCAATGCAGGAAGTACATCCATACCCTACAGTATGAAAACGTAAAGCATCCAAATCGTTGTTTAATCCGGAGCGCTCCAAATATTGTGTAACGACTTTAGAACCGGGAGCGAGTGAGGTTTTTACCCAAGATCTGGTTCTGAGACCTCTTTCCACGGCATTTCGCGCAAGCAGCCCTGCTCCGATCATAACGGCCGGATTGGAGGTGTTGGTACAACTAGTAATTGCGGCGATGACAATACTTCCGTCACTTAATATAAATTCTTGGTTTTTGTATTTAATTCGAACCGACTGGATGGTTTCTTCTATGACTTCTAGAGGAGATTCTTTTTCCATTGGGACTTTTCCAAAAGTAAATTCCGTTCCGGAACCGCCATCTGAAAGCCAGGCCGATTCTTTTCTTTGGTTTAATTGCGCATAGCTGCGTTGGTGTTCTTTTTCCAGTAATTCAGCAAACTGTCCGCCTAATTCTCTCACCAAAATCTTATCCTGCGGTCTTTTTGGACCCGAAACCGTTGGTTCGAGCGTTGATAAATCAAATTCGACCACCGAAGAATAAATGATTTCTTCTTTTCCCGTTCGCCACAAAAGATTTTCTTTGCAATATTCCTCCACAATTTTAATTTGTTCAGGTGTACGGTTGGTCATGTGCATATATTCCAGAGTTCGGTCATCAATTGGAAAATAAGTAACCGTACAACCAAATTCCGGCGACATATTGGCAATCGTTGCACGGTCGGTAACCGTGAGGTTGTCCAAACCGTCTCCAAATACCTCCACAAATTTTCCTACCACACCTTTTTCACGCAATACTTTAGTGATGGATAAAACCATATCGGTTGCGGTACAGGCTTCGGGAATCTTTCCGGTTAATTTGAGTCCGATGACTTCCGGACAGGTAAAGAAAATCGGCTGTCCGAGCATAGCTGCTTCGGCTTCAATCCCACCTACTCCCCAAGCTATGACTCCGATTCCATTGACCATAGGTGTATGCGAATCGGTTCCCACCAAGGTATCGGGAAACAACCAACCATCTCGTTCTGTAATTCCTTTGGCCAGGTATTCTAGATTTACCTGATGGCAAATACCCATTCCCGGGGGAACGACTGTGAAATTCTTCAATCCTTTTTGCGCCCATTTGAGCAATTCGTAACGTTCTTTGTTTCTTTCGTATTCTAATTCTACATTTCTGTTGTAAGAATAGTCGGTTCCATAGAAATCAACCTGTACCGAATGGTCAATCACCAAATCTACCGGAATGGCCGGATTGATCTTTTGTCCGTCTTTTCCATGGCGCACATATTCGGCACGGAGAGAAGCCATGTCCACTACGGCCGGAACGCCCGTAAAATCCTGCATGAGAATCCGCGCGGGTTTGAATGGAATATCCTTATCGACCGGTTCCGGAGACCAGTTGACCAATGTTTGGATATGTTCATCGGTTATGCTGAATCCGTCATAATTCCTCAATACATTTTCCAAAAGAATCCTAATGCTGAAGGGCAAATGATGGACACTGCCTTCAGGAAGGTCTTTTAAAGAATTGTAGTTATAGGTTTTGCCATTGATAGAAATGTTATGGACGGGTTTTGCATTTGGATTATTCATGATAAAAAAAATGGATTCCTATAAAGGTAGAAATTTATTTTCAAATCGGGGAGAGGATTGGCTTCGAATTTAAATTGGAGAATAAAAAACTCCGTCAAAAAATCATTCTGACGGAGTCCTGTATGTAAAGAATTTAATTTTACAAATTTTCAATGATCATGGCAGAAGCACCACCGCCACCGTTGCAGATACCGGCGCCTCCTATTTTACCACCGTTTTGTTTCAAAACGTTGATCAATGTTACCAAAATTCTTGCACCTGAATTCCCGAGCGGATGTCCGATTGAAACAGCTCCTCCGTTGACGTTAATTTTAGCCGGATCTAGTTCCAGGATTTTGGTGTTAACGATTCCAACAACGGAAAAAGCTTCATTGAATTCCCAGTAATCAACCTGTGATTTATCCAAACCGGCTTTTTTCAGTGCAACCGGAACTGCTTTTGCAGGTGCAGTTGTAAATAGTTCGGGTTCATGAGCGGCATCACCATAAGAAAGGATTTTGGCCAATGGTTTGATTCCCAATTCATCTGCTTTTTCTCTTGACATCAAAACCAAAGCCGAAGCGCCGTCGTTCAATGTAGAAGCATTGGCAGCCGTTACGGTTCCGTCTTTTTCAAAGGCAGGACGTAATTCAGCGAATTTTGAGAAGTTGGCTGATTTGTATTCTTCATCTTCCGAAACGAGAACCGCATCGCCTTTTCTTTGGGGAACTTCAACCGGAACGATTTCCTCTGCAAATTTTCCTTCTTTCCAAGCATTTGCGGTACGGGTATAGGATTCAATTGCAAAAGCATCTTGTTCTTCTCTTGAAATATTGTGTTTTGCGGCAGTAGAATCGGCAGCAAAACCCATTGTTTTTTTGTTGTAAGCATCCAAAAGTCCGTCCTGAATAATTCCGTCCAATTGAACTGCGTTTCCGAATTTGGTTCCGGTACGGCCCGCCATATTGTAAAACGGCGTTTGGGACATGCTTTCCATTCCGCCTGCCACCACGATTTCAGCATCTCCACATTTGATGGCTTGCGCAGAAAACATCACGGCTTTCATTCCCGAAGCACAAACTTTATTGACCGTAGTACATGGAACGGTATTGGGTAATCCGGCTGCCAAAGCGGCTTGACGTGCAGGAGCCTGACCTTCGCCGGCCTGCAGTACATTTCCCATAAAAACTTCCTGAACCAATGAAGGATCTAAATTGATTTTGTTTAACGCTCCTTTGATGGCAGTTGCGCCCAACTGAACAGCCGGTATAGTGGATAGACCGCCTAAAAATGAACCAATTGGTGTTCTAACGGCCGATACGATTACTACTTCTTTCATGTCTAAATATTATTTGTTTTGGTATTAAAAATTTTGGATTGCAATTTATGAAATTTGTTTGTGTTTCAAATGGTTTTAGGGTTATCATTTGAATACTGGAATTCTCATTTATAAACAATTCCCCATTTTTTGTCAAGTGCAGCAAATTCTTCGGCTGTTTTGGGTTGCCAGGGTGTTCCGACGGGCGATCCCAATTCGCGGAAATATCCTTCAAATCCGGCAGGCGAATAACTGAAAACCATTGTCAAGGTTTCAGAACCTGTATTTGAGAGTTGATGCCAGGTGCCTTTTGGAACCAAAGCGGCACTTCCTTCTTTTACCGGAAACTCCTGATCGTTGAGAATGAGTGTGCCCTGACCACGGTGAATGAAAATCAGTTCGTCTTCGTTCAGATGTTTGTGGAGCGGAATTCCTTCTCCGGCAGCAATGAGCTCCGTACACAAAGACATGGTTTCGTTCCCAAATTTATCACGGGAAATATTGATTGTCAATGGTGAATTACGCGGTCCGATCCAATAAGTTTCACCTTCGCCGGCATGCACTACTACGGGTTTGCCGCTATTTGGCGAATAGGAAGAAAGAGTAGGTAAGACCAACAGCCCGGCCAATCCTGTTACCGATTTTTGCAAAAATTCTTTTCGGGTAGTTTTCATATTTGAGATGAGTGTTTTTACAAATTTAATCAATTGGTAAAATCAATTCTTGGAATCGGACGGTTTTTCTGATTTCTTCGTTTTGCGCCAGTGATAGTAGCGGCATCCTTTTTTGCGCGCTGACTGAGGAACTCAAAGTCAGCGGGCGAAAAAGATACAGCGGATAGCACGATCCGTTGCGGTAATATTTTGAGACAGGGCAAGAAATCTGAATCGCAACGGAGGCGCCCCAAAGAAAATAAGGAATTGGATTATTTGGAAAATCCTTTGAAGAATTAGGGTTCATCGCTTACTTTTGTGCCTCACAATAAATTTTTAAAAATGAATTTTGACAGAGAAAGGTTGCTTGCGGCAGCCGAAAACTATGGTACACCGCTGTACGTGTACGATTCGGAAACAATGAGCGCTCAATACGAGCGAATGGTCAAGGCGTTTTCCTCTGTCAAGAAGCTGAAGTTGAATTATGCGTGTAAGGCGAATACAAATCTGAATATTTTGAAGTTTTTCAAAGGTCTGGGTTCCGGTCTGGATACGGTTTCCATACAAGAAGTGCTGATTGGTCTGAAAGCGGGATTTGAGCCATCGGAAATAATTTATACGCCCAATGGCGTTTCTTTTGAGGAAATCAGAGAAGCGATGGAGTTGGGTGTGAAAATCAACATCGATAATTTGTCTGTTCTGGAGCATTTCGGACAGGAATTTCCGGAATATCCGGTTTGCATTCGCATCAATCCGCACATCATGGCGGGTGGAAATGTGAATATTTCGGTGGGACACATCGATTCGAAATTTGGGATTTCAATTCATCAGTTTCCATTGGCCAAACGGGTGATTGAAAATACCGGGATGCGTGTGAACGGTGTGCATATGCATACGGGATCGGACATTTTGGATGTGGATGTTTTCCTTCAGGGTGCGGAAATTTTGTTTGATGTGGCGGCTGAATTGAAGGATCTGGAATATTTGGATTTCGGGAGTGGTTTCAAGGTGCCTTATTATCCGGGAGCCGACGAAACGGACATTGAATATTTGGGCGAACGTTTGAGCCATCGCTTTAACCGATTTCAGAAAAAATATGGGAAGGATCTGATGCTGATGTTTGAACCGGGGAAATATCTGGTGAGTCAAGCGGGATTCTTTCTGGCTTCTGTCAACGTCATCAAACAAACGACTTCGACGGTTTTTGCGAGTGTGGATAGTGGTTTTAACCACTTGATTCGTCCGATGTTTTACAATGCGCATCATGAAATTATGAATCTCTCCAATCCGGAAGGACGTCCGAGATATTATACCGTCGTAGGCTACATCTGCGAAACCGATACTTTTGGTTCGAACCGAAAAATCAATGAAATCAATGAAGGAGATGTGCTTTGTTTCCAAAATGCAGGAGCTTATTGTTATTCGATGGCTTCGAATTATAATTCACGTTTTCGTCCGGCTGAGGTATTGTTGACTGAAAATCAGGATCATCTCATCAGGAGAAGAGAAAGTTTGGAAGATTTATTGGGTTCTACGATAGAAATTTCGATTTAGGTTTGCAGAGATAGTTTAAAAAACTATATATTTGCACCCACAAAATAAGAAACAGGCAATTGTTTCACTGGAGAAATGGCAGAGTGGTCGATTGCGGCAGTCTTGAAAACTGTTGAGGGTAAC
>JBEBVY010000069.1:0-8327 GCA_040392505.1 Moheibacter lacus
CATTTTTCTGAAAATGGTCTTTGTTTCTTCCGTTTTTGACAACCGAAAATTTAGGCCGGTACGCCTCACCGATTGTTTGAACATGGATATCTACCGCTTTCTGCGAACGGGTGATCACCGCATCAGCATTTTTCAGCATTCGGGTTTCGGCCGATTTCATCCATCGGTATTGAAACGAATCTTTTTTTAATCCCGAAAAATCCAGTCTTTCCTCAATCGGCAAACCATCTGCGTCAAAGAGGATTTTAAAATTTCTATTTTTAATTAAATTGACCATCATCGCCGGAAAAGTACTTCGCGGCATGACGATGTCGATTTGGTTTTCACGGATGTATTTTTTGATTTTCCCTGCCGAAGTTCTGACCGTAATCATGCTGCCCAATGAGGCGACAGGCCTTCGCAAAACCGGAAAAGCGGTGTAAACGATTCCCATTTCTTTTGCTTTTTCCCGGACCAATCTGATTTTCGTTTCCTCTGCCCAGGTAAATTGAATGACATGAAACTGAATATTTTCTGTTTTTGAGATCTGCTCAAAAATCGGCATAAACAGTCCTTCCATATACGAAGTCTGCGGGCCGTCCCAGGTGATGAAGAGGATTTTTTTCATTTAAATCAATTTCCATTTATTGTTTAAAAAACTTCGTAAATCTATCGTGAGAATTATTATGAGCTTTCTCCATTTTGTACTATTAAACATTATAGTTACGATTATAACTTTTGATTCTTTTGCTAAAAGTTTAAATTATGATTATAAAAAATGCTTTTTCAAAGTGGTAAATATCAAATGGGAATTTACGAATTTTCAGGTGATGAAGAAGAGGTTATTCTTTTTCATTGAAATCTTCTTTACTGGCTGAACTTTTTACAGTCGAATATTTACGCTTGATTTTCAAAAACCTTTTCTCAAAATATTCATAAGAAAGATACGAAACCCCTATGATCACAGCCGTATTGACCGTAAATACCAACAAAGCCAAAAGATCAATATTCATAGTCAACCCTGAAAAATACCTTTGATAAACCCGTGATACCAAATAAATCAATAGTGGATTCCAGACATATAACCCATAGGAAATCTTTCCCAAAAAATTGAACACCCTGTTTTCCAGCGAAAATAGCTTCTTGGAATTGCTCACCTGATTGATGATAATGACCAAAGTAAAAAAAGAAGCTATTTCATGGTTGATGGGTGACCCGATGTGAAATTGATTGAACAAAACCAAAAGAAAAAAGAAAACTGCAACCAATTCAAATACCCTTCTGTTTAATACATAGGTCAGCAGCTCCTTTTGATGAAAATACAGATAAGCGCCTAAAGCTCCTATCACCATACAACCAAACCGTGTATAATTGACAAACAATAAAATGGAACGAGGGGCATCCACCAAATGAAGCAGAATTTTAAAAACGACATAAGCAACCGGAAAGATCAAAAGAAAAGGCAGCAGATACTTTGTTTTCCTGACTATCCAAGGCCAGAAAGCATAGAATTGTTCTTCTACTCCCAGCGACCAATAATGACCGACAAGAAAATTCCCTCCCGGCATTTTGGAAACCAAACCCGAAAAATACTGTGCCACTGAATTCCGCAGGTTCGGAACCATAAATACGTACAATAGGATCGGCCATCGCAGCTGGTCAAATCCTATGATGGCCATCGTGAGCAAGAGATATAAAAAATAAAGCGGCCAGATCCGCAATATCCTTCGGACATAAAATTTGCGGACATCGATCTTACTTTTTTCGGAGAGCTCGGCAAGCAATAAATAGGTGATCAGAAATCCGCTTAACGTAAAAAATACCGTAACCGCATAGTCAGCCGCCGTCATCAAGGGACCGCTCTTTATATCAAAATAGGGCAATCTGTTGTTGATATGAGAGATCACCACCACAAGCGCAGCGATCGCACGGATTCCGTTTAGGCCTGGGAAATAAATGAATTTATGGGTTGTCATATAATCTTTCTAAATTTTCCACGTATTTAGTAACCGTAAATTCTGAATGTACATTTTCGTATCCCTTTTCTCCCACTCTTATTCTGTCCGTTTCTCTCATTGATAGAATCATTTTTATCTTTTCCGCCAGCTCTGCTTCATCCTGTGGATTAAACAACCAGCCGTTTTCTCCCTGTCTTATAAACTCCGGTATGCCCCCCACATGGGTAGCCAATACAGGAATTTTCAAAAACATCGCTTCAACAGCAGCAATTCCAAAACCCTCTGAGAAAGAAGGCAATACATATAAATCTGCAGAACAAAGAAATCGCGAAGGCTGAGTTTGAAATCCTTTAAAAATGATTTTTTCTGATTGTTTTAAGGATTTCGTTAAATTTTCAAGGTTTTCCCTTTCCCTTCCATCTCCCACAATGGTCAGTTGAATATTGTCCATATGGATTTTCGCAAATGCCTTTATCAGGGTTTCTACATTTTTTACTTTTTCCAAACGTCCGACATAAACCACTTGAAAGGCATCGGAAGATTTTTTTTCAAACATTTTGGGAACACTCACCGGATTATAAATCACGACTCCTTTTCTCTCGGGGATTTCTCCGGTCTTTATCAAATGATTCTTTACAGATTGAGAGACACAAATGATTTTATTGGCTGCTTTATAGATTTGCCTGAAAATAAATTGGGCGATTTTGGAATGGTTGGGAATCCCGATTTCTTCACCGATTATATATTTCACGCCCGCTAATTTTGCGGCGATGATCCCATGGAAATTCGCCTCGGCAGCCGCTGTATGTACTACATCCGGTTTTAATTTTTTTATTAATTTGTAAACGGCCAGGATATTGGAAAGATTCCGAATAGAAAAATCCCTATTCAGAATATGTACCTCAAACCCCCTTTCACGAAGAAGGCTTTCTGCATTTCCTCCATAACCTATAGCCGCAAACACATATTGATGATGCAATAATTCAGGATTTTCAGTAAAACTTATGTACTTTCTTTCCTGACCACCAAAGTCAAGTAGAGTTGTGAGTCGAAGGATTTTCATGATTTATTCACTAAAGATAGATACAAATCCTGAATGCTATTCACATAACTATCTTCCGTATATTCCCGATTTGCTTTTTCAAAACCATTGTTTCCCAATCTTTTTCTTGTTTCTCCATCTAAGTATAAAATCTCCATCTTTTCTTTTATTTCTTGAATTTGCAACGGCTCCACTAAAAATCCTGTTTCCTGATTTTCTACTATGTATTTCATTCCACCCACTCGCGTAGCAATTACAGGCAATTTATTTAGCATGGCTTCTGCCAAAACCAAACCAAAAGATTCATGGGTAGAAACTAATGAAAAAACATCCATCATTCTATAAAATAACGACACATCGGATTGATAACCCGCAAAAATAACTTTATCCGAAACTCCTGAATCTTTCGCCAAGTTTTGATATCCCTCTTTTTCCGGACCATCTCCTACCAACAAAAGCTTGACACTTTCCTTTCCTTTTGAAAATTCAGCAAATGCTTTGATTAAATCAGAAAATCTTTTATTGGAATCCTGCAACATCCTTCCTGTCGAACCTATCACAAAATCATTTTCCAGAATTCCATATTCTTCTTTTGCTTTTTCCAACTCTTTGGGAGAAACTTCTCTTGGAATCGCCACACCATTATTGATGAGCACTACCTTCTTGTCAGATAAGTTTAATTTCCCCTTTAAATATTCTTCCGACGTGGCTGGAGAAACCCCAATCACCTTTGTAGCTATTTTGGAGAATAGTTTCATCAGCAAATTGCCTTTCCAAGTTCTATAAAGGGGAAAAGAAGTTTCTTCGATAATGACTACCGGAACTTTTTTGAGCAAACCATTAATGGCAGCCATGGTAACACCTTCGAACACATCACCGTGTACACTATCTTGTTTGTTCTCTTCAATGATTTTTTGAACTTTTTTATGTTGTGACCTATGATATGGAGATTTTAACTGGCCAATGACAATCACATCAAAGCCCTCTGCTCTTATTTCTTCCGGGATATTTCCTTTTGTAAGGGTGCAGATAAATTTTTGCTCAAATATTTCTTTGTCCAAATACTTCGCTAAAGACAAGCGACGTCTTTCAACACCGCCCGAACCCATGGTTTCTTGAATATGCAAGATTTTTATCTTTTGTTCGGCCATTTTAGTTGATTAAAATTTCCAATAAATCTTTATTGAGATTTTTCTGGTTGTAATTATTCATGACCATATCTCTGGCATTTTCTCGTATTCTTGAAATTTCTTCTGAACCTCTGTTTTCAATTACCCATTCAAGTTTCTCAACAAACTGAGATATATTACCGGATTCTATCAAATAACCCGTCTTTCCATCTATCACATAATCCGAAACGCCACCTACATTAAAAGCAATGATAATACATCCCAACGCCATAGCTTCCAAATTTGCAAGCCCCTGCGCTTCTGCTCTTCCTTCACTATCAATCTTTCCTGTGTACAAATAAATATCTCCTTTACTTAATATATTCAAAACATCTTCATGAATTAGTGAACCTGATAATTTAACGAAGTTGCTCAAGCCTAAATTATTTATTTTTTCTTTCAGGATATCTTTCTGGTCCCCATCTCCAATTATTTCAAAAACTATCTGGTTTTTGCTCTTCAATCTCCCAATTATTTCAACACCTTCTAGGTAGCCTTTTAAGGGAATCATTCTTCCAACCGAAATTATTTTTAATTCAGATAAGTTAGTGGAATTTTTAGATTTTGGATAATGATTAATTTTCACTCCCACTGGCAATTTAATAACCTTTGATAAATCAAATTGATATTTCTCCAATTTTTCAAGAGAATAGGAAGAGCCGATTAAGGTGGAATCTGCATATTTACTCAGTATTTCATAATAGCGTATAGGATATTTTTTAAAATTCATATCCAATCCATGAAACCTGACCACCAGTTTGGTTTTACTTGGGATCACGCCCAACGCCTTTAATTCTGCAATTAATTTCCCGTTTGTGCCGAAATGACAATAAATAGTATCGTATTGATTTTTCTTGAAAAAATTAATCAGATAGCCCAATGATGCATTCTGACCATTTTTATATTTTAAACTTTTAAAGTAATCAATAGAAAAAAGGGAAGGGTTATTTATCCACCTTTTGACAAAAGAAGTAGGCATATCCAGCCCTTTTACCTTTTCTGATTCTATATCCTTTCCATAATGAATAATTTCCAGATCAACTTCATTTTGACGGGACAGAAAATCGATTTCATCAGAGATAAAAGTTTCAGACGTTTTTTTATAATAATTGATAAACATTAAAACCTTTGTTTTCATGCTTTCAAAATTTGTATTTTAAATATTTGAAAAATGCCTTAACGGTTTTTCCTATCTGAAAGTTTTTTATACCCCATTTTAAAGCTGAATAGTAATTTCGCTCTATATTTTTCCTGTGAATATTCTTGAATTTTCCCTCTAAAAAATCGTCCAATAATAAATTGAATTTTTCGACTTTTTCAGCCCATGCCAATCGATCAAATCCCGTTGACATTCCTCCTTCATTTCTTCTATAAACCGTAGAAGTTTGAGGGAAAAGCATAATTTTTCCATTTTTACCAAGAGCTGAAAAAATAAGTGTATCTCCAAAAGGAAACTCATTATAATTTGTTGGAAGATGCAATTTTTCCCTTTGAAATAGGACTGATGCGGTATGAAATTTTCGTCCTTTTACTAATTCTTCCATTTTAATTTCACTAGGCATTTTTAGTTTAGAAAAAAAATACTCTAAACCGTTTCTTTCATCAATTACTTTACTATTTTCGGCGACCAAAGAATATTCTTCATTTTCTTCTAAAAAACGAACTTGTCTTTGAAGTTTATCTAAATCAACCCAATAATCATCTCCCTCACAGAGTGCAATGTATTTTCCTTTGGCGCGGGGAAAATTAAATTTTGCCATTATTCCTCTTACACCTTTTGAGTATTGATTTTCGTTTTGAAAAATGGGTTTGATGATTTCGGGGTATTTTTCCTGGTATTCTTTGATGATTTCTTGGGTTCCATCAGTCGAAGCATCGTCATGGATCAAAACTTCAAAATCAAAATCGCATTTTTGCATCAAAAAACCGTCCAAACATTCGCGTATATAAGGCGCGTGGTTATAGGTAATACAGGAAATGGAAACCAAGGGATTATTCATTTTAATTCAAATTCTTTTTTACGACCGCCGGAATACCCGCTACCATTACGTTTTCAGGAACATCCTCCTTTACGACAGACCCGGCAGCAATGATGGAATTATTTCCAATGCTGACTTTGGGAAGGATGACGGCTCCGGTTCCGATAAATACGTTTTCGCCTATGTTACAATTGCCTGAAATCGAAACATCCGGGCAAATCTCTGTAAAATCGCCTATGCTAACATCATGACCTATGGAGGACAATTGATTGACAATCACACCTTTTCCTATGCGTACGTCGTTCGTGATAACTGCATGGATCATGATGTTACAACCCGTCTCTATTTGGGTATTAAAACTGCCGATTTTTGCCGTTTGGCTGATGGTAGAAGTAAAAATTCCCTTTAATTGGGAGAATTTCTCATACATCGCTTTGCGGTCTTGGGGGTTGCCGATTCCAAGCGTAAAACGGTTGTCAACATTTGCAAAATATTGCGTCACCTCTACCGTGGTCTTAAGGATGGGGAACCGCTCATATAACTTTCCGGACAGTTCAGGGTTGACGTCATCAAAAAAAACCAAATCTTTCAACTGCCCGCTTTCATGAACGATTTCCAAAACCTCTTTGGCAAATCCTTTTGCTCCTACGATTAACATTTTGTATGCATTATGAATAAAGGAAAAATAAATTCAATTGATTGCTTTTATTTTTTTTCAAATTTTTTGGCCGGAATCCCTATCCATACTTCATTCTTAGGAATATCCTTGGTGACAAATGCCATACTTCCGGTTACTACATTATCTCCCAAAACTATTCCATGTTGCAAAACCGTATTGGTGCCGATAAAACAGTTCTTACCTACTTTTGCACCACCAATTTGATCCTTCCCCGAATCTAAATTATTGGTCATTACCCTTGGGCTAATATATGTATTATCTCCTATTTCACAACCTCGCGCTATTATCGTATCGTACCGAAGTGTAACATTATTCCCAATTTTACAATTTCCTGAAGTAGAAACCCTTGAGTCTATATAGCAATTCTTACCAATAATTGTATTTTCTCTTAACTCAACAAAGTTTTTAATAACTGTACCATCACCTATTACTACACCTTCTTCAATCACAACGTAATTTCCAATTTCTACGTTTTTTCCAATTTTTGCTTTACTTGAAATCATAATTTTATTTTTTGGGTTTTGGCATTCCGCTCAATTCGTCTTTTGTTTCCGTTTCTTTGGCCGGAACTCCCATTAAAGTCATTCCGGATTGGGAAGTGTTTTTTACCACAACGCTTCCGGCACCCACTATCGTATTTTCATCCAGCTTTACTTTGGGACGAAATACCGCCCCCGAACCGATGAAACTATAATTCCCGATTTGGGTATTGCCTCCCGTGATGATGGCATTCGCCATATGCACATAATCTCCGATTACCGTTCCATGTCCCAGACGACAACCCGCTGCCAGATAACTATGGTCTCCGATTACCGTGTTTTCATTGATCGAACCTCGGACGATCACCGTTTGCGCAGAAAGCACACATCCTTTCCCGATTTTGACACCGCCCAATTGGGGCTGCAGCACCTTTTCGCTTTGGTCTTCATTCCAGGTCCAGGCAATGCCACGCGTTCCGATGACCGAGCCGCTTTCGATGATCGTTCTTCTCCCGATGATTGTTCCATCATAAATTTTGGTATGCGAACCGATGACCACATCATCGCCTATTTCACATTTGCCGATCACGCAAAATGCATCGATCTGTACATTTTGGCCGATCTTGGCTTCGGGATGAATCTCCACCCATTGATGGATTTCACCGGTGGAAGTCTCCGGAAAAAAATGAGACAATAACCTGTAATAAACCAATTGGATATCAACGTCTTTCACTATGATTTCGGAATTACCCGAATTCAGATGTTGGCTACAAAGAACCAGGGATTTCTCCACCGGAAAATGAAATTCCCTTCCGGTAAAAAAATAAAACCCGCCGTTCACCGGGGCAAACAAAGACGCAAGTTCATAAAATTCTCCTGACGACTCTCCCTCCTGAAAATTATAAGCTATCTGCTCTTGCTTCAGGTAATCCAATATATCCTTTAAACAAAGTTTTTTCATGCGATCAATTTCAATAGGGTGCCGGAAATTTTTTCTACCTCAACTTCTTTCAAATCAAAATACAACGGCAAACACAAAACC
>JBEBVY010000070.1:0-8182 GCA_040392505.1 Moheibacter lacus
GTTTTTGGTAAAAATCAGATCAACTTTCATTTGTGAAATTCCTAAGCTAATTTGCTTTAAGACTCCTCCTGAAGAAACGGATACTGCACGAAAAGTTAAACCGGTAAATGATTTGATTGATTTCTTTTCAAGTTCCTCACGTATCGTTTTGGTTTTATTCCATTTAATGAACATAAAAACAAAATGAACGCAAATACTTATTCCCAAAATAATAATTAGTTTAATAAAAAAATTGTCCATTCTATTTTGTTCTAAATAAGTTAAATATGCCTTTCGACACTGCATCTGCCGACAGGCAGAAGTTCTGGGCTATATTTTAGTTTAAACTTTTGGTTTTGGCATTTGGTAAAAATACTCATTTCTCCGAACGATAAAACCTCCAAGGAAATATTCAAAGTGAAAAAAACCTTGGAGGATTGAAATTATATTCAATTGACTCAAAATAGGACGCTTAACGCATCAACTTAATGAAGGAAATGTCTCATCCCCGTAAATACCATCGGAATTCCCCGCTCGTTACAAGCATCGATGCTTTCCTGATCTTTCATCGATCCGCCGGGCTGAATCAAAGCCGTAATGCCGTTTTCAGCTGCGAAATCCACCGTATCGCGGAACGGAAAAAAAGCATCGGACGCCAGGACTAATTCTTCTGTTTGGATGCGTTTGGCTCGTTCTATTGCTTGCTGCGCCGCCCAAATACGGTTGGTTTGTCCACCTCCGATTCCGAATGCTTGTCCGTTTGTAGCTACGACAATCGCATTGGATTTTACCCATTTCACGATTTTCTGCGCAAATACCAAATCGACCATTTGTTTTTCGGTCG
This sequence comes from Moheibacter lacus, assembly GCA_040392505.1. Lineage (GTDB taxonomy): Bacteria > Bacteroidota > Bacteroidia > Flavobacteriales > Weeksellaceae > Moheibacter > Moheibacter lacus_A. Next base: position 824 of record JBEBVY010000070.1, read on the forward strand.
GTTGTTTTTCCGTCACTACTTTTAAATCGGTTGAAAACTGATTGTCAACACTTTGCACCAAAAGTCCTCCATCCACTTTGGCATAACTCACTCTGTCTGAAACCGGATTGTTTACTTTAATAATTCTCAGGTTCTTTTTGGATTTGAAAACTTCCAAAGCTTCTTCTGTAAAATTGGGCGCAATGACGATTTCCAAAAATATTTTGTTCAATTCTTCAGCAGTTGTTTTGTTCACTTCCGCATTAAAAGCGATGATTCCCCCAAAAATGGAAACCGGATCACATTCGTAGGCCTTTTGATAGGCTTCATCCACCGAATTCCCAATCGCCACGCCGCAAGGTGTGGAATGTTTCACGGCGCAACAAGTAATTTCTTCAAATTCAGAAACGACTTTAAATGCCAAATCCATATCGCGAATGTTGTTAAAAGACAATTCTTTTCCTTGTAAATATTCAAAATCTTTCATGGCACCATTTCGGGTTTTGTCCACATAATAAGCCGCTTTCTGATGCGGATTTTCACCATATCTCAAATCCATCGATTTTTCATAAGAAGATTCCAGAAAATGAGGGAATTCTTCATTCAGAATATAAGATGAAATCGCTGCGTCATAAGCAGAAGTCAGATTGAAAACTTTACCTGCCAATAATTTTCGGGTTTCCACCGAAGTCGTTCCGTTTGCTTCTATTTCCTGCTGGACTTTTTCATAATCGTTTGCATCGGTCAAAACAGTCACATCATAGAAATTTTTGGCAGAAGAACGCAACATGGACGGTCCGCCGATGTCGATGAATTCAATCATTTCGGCTTCCGAAAGTCCGGTGTTCATTTTGGCAAAAAACGGATACAAATTCACCACGACGATGTCAATTGGATTGATGTTATGTTCGACCAGAGTTTGCATGTGATTTTCATCTGAACGTCTTGCCATGATTCCGCCATGAATCGCAGGATGAAGCGATTTCACACGCCCATCCAGAATTTCAGGGAATCCGGTCACGTCTTTGACTTCCGTCACTTCGATTCCGTTGTCCTGTAAATGTTTGAAAGTTCCGCCGGTGGAAAGTAATTTGTAACCTTTGGAAACGAGAAATCGGGAGAATTCCAATAAATTGGATTTGTCCGAAACACTGATCAGTGCTTGCTTTTGCATTTTTGTTTTGTTTTTAAAGTTATGTTTTGCGGGCTTCGAAATCAGCATTCGAAGCGCTTTATTTTTTGTATAATTATCTGATAATTACTCATCCTAAACTTTTAAATCGGTCTTTAATCCAATTAAATCTTTATTTTGATCTAAAATCGGTTGGACATGTTCGGCTAAAAATTCTTCGGTTTGAACAGGAGCAAATCCAATAAAATTTACAGGATCCAGCACTTTCTGCAATTTTTCTTTGTCTATGTTAAATCTTTCATCGGCCAGAATTCTTTCCACCAAATCATTGGGTTTTCCTTCCATTTTTACTTGTCGGGCCGCTTCCATGCTGTGTTCTCTGATCAATTCATGCAATTCCTGACGGTCGCCTCCGTTTTTCACACCTTCCATGATGATGTATTCCGTCGCCATAAACGGCAATTCCTCCATGATTCTTTTTTCGATGACTTTGGGATAAACCACCATCCCATCCAGAATATTGTTCCAAATGATCAAAATCGCATCGATCGCCAAAAAAGCCTGGGGAATGCTCAAACGCTTATTGGCAGAGTCATCGAGGGTTCTTTCAAACCATTGTGTCGAAGCCACCATGGCAGGACTGGATGCCAAAGAAATCACGAATTTCGCCAAAGCAGAAATCCTTTCGCTGCGCATAGGATTTCGTTTATAAGCCATGGCCGAGGAACCGATCTGGGATTTTTCAAAAGGTTCTTCCACTTCTTTTAAATTCTGAAGCAAACGCAGATCGTTTGTGAATTTATGGGCAGATTGGGCGATGTTGGAAAGCGTCGCCAAAACTTCCGCGTCGATTTTCCGGTCATAAGTTTGACCGGTAACGCCCAATACTTTTTTGAATCCGAATTGCTCGGATAACTTTTTGTCTAATGTTTTTACTTTTTCGTAATCACCGTCAAATAATTCTTTGAAACTCGCTGCCGTTCCGGTCGTTCCTTTTACTCCACGGAAACGCAAAGTTTCAATTCGGAATTCCAATTCTTCAAAATCCAATAAAACCGATTGTAGCCATAAAGTAGCTCTTTTTCCGACGGTCGTTAACTGAGCGGGTTGGAAATGGGTAAAGCCCAAAGTAGGTAAGTCTTTGTATACCAGCGCAAAATCATTTAAACCTTTGATCACATTGACCAGTTTTTTCTTGACGATTAATAGTCCTTCCCTGATTTGAATCAAATCGGTATTGTCCCCCACAAAAGCGGAAGTCGCTCCCAAATGTATGATAGGACGGGCTTTTGGCGCTACATCGCCCAGCGTATGAACGTGTGCCATCACGTCGTGCCGAAATTGTTTTTCGTATTTTGCCGCTGTTTCGTAGTCAATATTGTGAATGTTTTCCCGTATTTCCTGCAGTTGTTCCTCTGAAATATCCAATCCCAATTCTTTTTGAATTTCCGCAAGCGACAACCATAGTTTCCGCCAAGTGGAAAATTTCATGTCGGGCGAAAAATTATACAACATTTCATCACTGCTATAGCGAGATTCAAGCGGATTTTGGTATTTGGAATGAGAACTCATGAGAAATTTATTTTTCGCAAAATTAAGCTTTCAGAATCAACTGAGAAAAGAATTCCTATATGATTTGGCATTAATTATGAAGTAGAAGAATTAAACCTTTAAAAATTTAAAATCATGGAAGAGAAAAGACAATACAAGTACGCCGATACGGAAACGGCGCTTGAAGATTTGAAGCAAAAAGGTTATACAATAGATTTCAATGCTGACTCAGAGGCGATTATTAAAAACCCGGGAGCTTTTAAAATCATGTATATTTATCGTTATGAAGGCATGAGCAATCCCGATGATGAATCCACGGTTTATGGGATTGAAGACCTAGATCACGGACACAAAGGAGTATTTGTCGCCGGAAATTTAAGTTTTAATGAAGACGGTGCTGCAAAAGTCCTGATCCAACTTGAAATCGACGGCAGAAAAGAGGAGTTAGAATAATTCTTTTCTAATTATATTCTGCGACCTGTCCGGACCGACAGAAACCAAATAGATTTCGATTCCCAAATATTCTTCGATGAAATGAATGTAATCCTGCGCAGAATCAGGTAATTCGTTAAAAGAATTGAACTTACAAATGTCTTCGTTCCAACCCGGCATTTCTTTATAAACCGGTTTGTATAGATCCAATTTGGTTGTGGATGCCGTGAAATAATCAATGATCTGTCCGTCTTCCGTTTCATAAGCCGTACAAGCTTTGATGGTTTCAAATCCGCTCAAAACATCCAATTTGGTAATCACCAAATGCGTGATGCCGTTGATGCGGCAAGCATGTTTGAGTGCCACCAAATCGATCCAGCCCGTTCTTCTCGGACGTCCGGTCGAAGCCCCAAATTCATGTCCGACTTTGCGCATTTGTTCTCCGGTTTCATCGTCTAATTCGGTTGGAAAAGGACCGTTTCCGACACGGGTACAATAGGCCTTGGAAACACCGATCAGGTTTTTCAATTTGGTCGGCGGAATTCCAGCTCCTGTACAAACACCTCCTGTAGAGGGCGAAGAAGAAGTCACATACGGATAAGTTCCGTAATCGATATCCAGCATCAATGCCTGAGCTCCTTCAAACAAGACATTTTTTCCTTCGTCTATCGCATCGTTCACTTCTACTACAGCATCAATTAAACGATGTTTGATTTTTTCGCCGTAAGTCAAATATTGGGTATAAATTTCATCAAAATCCAATGCCGGTTTTTCAAATAATTTCTCAAACAAAGCATTTTTGATTTTCAGATTGATTTCCAGTTTTTCTTTTAAAACTTCGGGATTCAACAAATCAATCGCACGAATTCCCACTCGCGCTACCTTGTCTTCATAACAGGGCCCAATTCCTCTTTTGGTTGTCCCAATCGAATCTTTTCCGGCCGCTTCTTCCCGATAAGAATCGAGCAAAATATGATACGGCATGATGATGTGCGCTCTGCGGTCGATGAAAATATGGTCGCTGGACAATCCTCTGCTTTCCAATGAAGCCACTTCATTTAGGAAACTCTCCGGATAAACCACTACCCCGCTGCCGATGATGCATTTTCCCTGGGACTGCAAAACACCGGACGGCAATAAATGCAAAACAAATTTATCCTCGCCCACATACACCGTATGACCGGCGTTATGTCCGCCCTGATAGCGAACGACATAATCGGATTTGGCAGAAAGTACATCGGTGATTTTTCCTTTTCCTTCGTCTCCAAACTGAAGACCAACAACTACGTAAGTGGACATTTTTCGAATTGAAATTTTGAGCGCAAATCAAATTTGCTTGTTAACGCACAAAAATAAAGGTTATACTCATTGGGTACAAATAAAAGAATCAACAAAAGGGAGAAATTTTCAAGAAAGTAAAATGAAATAAATTCGATTTGGTTTCATTCTAAATTGATTTATCCCCTATTATTTCTACAAGACAATTCTTTAACTTTAGGATTCTAAAACAATCGGATGAAATAGCTAACTGATAAACGATAGGCATTCCATCCGATAATTAAAATGAAAAATAATGAAAACAATCCTTCAAACTTTTGGTTTTGTGCTGGCCAGTTTATTTGCCGTGACCTGCGCGACACAAGCAGCCAAAACCGTTGCCCACATGGAAGCCGCTCCCACAAAGGAATTTGTAAAAGCAAATTTTTCCGAAGATCAATTGACACAAGGACAAACGCTTTTTGAAAACAATTGTGCAAAATGCCATGACCTGAAAGAACCGAATTCACGCGATCCCGAAAAATGGAACAACGTCCTGAAACGCATGTTACCCAAAACGCCTTTGAATTATGAAGAAGGCCGATTGGTGCGTGCTTATCTGGTTGCGAATTCCGAATAAAAAAATTGGAATTATTTTTGAGGAATGACCGTTCTTCATGTGGAAAAGATTTAAAATATTTTATCGGAAATTTAAAATCCCAATTTGGACAGCATTTGGGATTTTTTTTATTTGGTATTTGTTCTTTTCCTTACCCAAACCTCTTTTTAAAGAAGAAACCTCCACGCTGATTTACAGTGCGGACAAACGTTTACTGGGTGCTGCGATTTCAGGTGATGAGCAGTGGCGGTTTCCGGCCAATGACTCGGTTCCCAAAAGATTTGAAATCTGCATCACCCAATTTGAAGATGCCTATTTCCGTAAACATCCGGGCGTAAATCCGATTTCTCTTTTTCGCGCATTTCGTCAAAATCTAATTTCGGACGGGATTGTCAGTGGCGGAAGCACCATCACCATGCAAACGATCCGCTTGGCCAAACAAAATCCGGAAAGAACTTATGGTCAAAAATTTCTGGAAATAATTCAAGCTACCCGTTTGGAGTTGACAAATTCAAAAGATAAAATATTAAACTATTATGTTTCTCATGCGCCATTCGGTGGAAATGTGGTAGGGTTGGATGCGGCTTCTTGGCGGTATTATGCCAAATCAGCCGATCAGCTTTCCTGGGGAGAATCTGCAACTTTAGCGGTTTTACCCAATGCACCCTCGCTTATTTTTCCGGGAAAAAATCAGGAATTATTATTGGCAAAACGAAATCGGTTGTTGAAGAAATTATGGGATGAAAAATTAATCGATAAAGAAGACTACGATTTGGCTATTTTAGAGCCTTTGCCGGGAAAACCCAATGCACTGCCTGAAATTGCTCCTCATTTGCTCCAAACAGCCATCAAATCCAACAAAGGAAAACGTCTGAAAACCACGCTGGATGCAAATCTTCAAGAACAAGTCAATTTGATAGTGGAAAACCATAGACAACAATTTGCCTCCAATGAAATCCACAACCTTGCCGTTCTGGTAATCGAAGTTCAATCAGGAAATATCAAAGCTTATGTGGGAAATACTGCAGAAAAAAATAATCCTTATTCCAATCAGGTCGATATCATTCAGTCCGAGCGAAGCAGCGGAAGCATTTTAAAACCTTTTCTTTACGGAAGCATGATGCAGGAAGGAAAATTATTACCCAAAATGTTACTTCCCGATACACCGATGGACATTACGGAAAATTATGAAAGAAACTATTCGGGAGCCGTTCCGGCCGATGAAGCACTGGCGAAATCGCTCAATATTCCAGCGGTTCATATGCTCAAAACCTATAGTGTTTCAAAATTCCATCATCAGCTAAAAGAATTTGGTTTTACCACGTTTACGGAAACACCCAAACACTATGGCCTATCACTAATCGTGGGTGGAGGTGAAGTTACGCTTTGGGAGTTGGCTCAGGCTTATCGGAATCTGGCTTACTGCGTGACAAAACCCAATAATTATGTGTTCAATCCCAAGATTGGTTATTTGAAAAATAAGGAGGGTAAAGTAAAAAAATATCCTTTAAACGCACAATCCGGCTATTTAACAATAAAGGCTTTACAAGATGTCGCACGTCCGGAATCTGAAACCGGCTGGCAGGTCTATTCGGGAAAAAACATCGCTTGGAAAACCGGAACCAGCCATGGATTTAAAGATGCTTGGTCGGTGGGAATGACACCGGAATATGTGGTGGCGGTTTGGGTCGGAAATGCAGACGGAGAGGGCCGTCCGGGAATCATAGGCGTGAAAGCGGCTGCCCCGGTGATGTTTGATGTGTTTGGTCGTTTAAAATTGAATTCCAAATTTAAAAAGCCCGAGAAAAATTGGATTGAAGTTAAAACCTGTAAGGAGAGCGGGTATTTATTAGGTGAGAATTGTGCAGAATTCGACCGAACAAAAATCCCGAAAACGGCCGAAAACGGACCGGTTTGTCCCTATCACCAAAAAATTCATCTGGACAAAACCAAAACATATCGGGTAAATAACGAATGTTATCCCGTGAGCGAAATGATAACAGAAAAAAGATTTGTTTTGCCTCCGATTGAGGGTTATTACTATCGGAAAATCCATCCGGAATATCAGCCCGTTCCGGATTTTATGAAAGGTTGCATGAATTACGGAGTTCAAAATTCTTTTGAATTTGTTTATCCAAAAAAATTCACACAGCTCTATCTGCCAAGGGATTATTCGGGAGAATTACAACCCGTTGTATTTGAGATAGCGTATAACCAACCTGAAAAATCACTTTTTTGGTATTTGGATGGAAAATATGTGGGAACTACACAAAATATTCATAAACTTGCGCTAAAACCCGAACCAGGTCGTCACAGAGTCACGGTAAGCGATACAGAAGGCAATCGAATTCAAAAATATATTACGATTGTAAATAAAGAATAATTTTTT
>JBEBVY010000071.1:0-8138 GCA_040392505.1 Moheibacter lacus
GGAACCAACAACGAATTTGGTTTTGACTACCTGCGTGACAACATGGCCAATACGCCGGAAGGTCTGGTTCAGCGCGAACTGAATTTTGCGATAGTCGATGAGGTCGATTCTGTATTGATCGATGACGCCAGAACACCTTTGATCATTTCCGGTCCGGTTCCCCAAGGTGACCGTCAGGAATTTGATGCGTTGAAACCAAAAGTTGAAAAATTATTCAACATCCAACGCGAAGAATTGGGAAAAACCTTAAACGTTGCCAAAAAATTATTTGAGGAAGGAAAAAGAAAAGAAGGTGGTTTCAATTTGTTTCAGGTCTTCCGCGGATTGCCAAAATACAAACCTTTGATCAAATTCCTGAGTCAGGAAGGAATCAGAACCCAATTACAAAAAACAGAAGGAATTTATATAGCGGATAATAACCGTGAAATGCCGGAGGTCGACCAACATTTGTATTTCGTCATCGACGAAAAAAACAACCAGGTGGATTTGACCGATAAAGGAATCGAATATCTTTCCCAGGGAATGGAAGATCCGAATTTCTTCATCTTACCGGATGTGGCCACCAAAATAGGTGAAATCGAAGCCAAAAATCTTCCCAAAGAAGAAGAAGTAGCCGAAAAAGAAGAGTTCTTCCGTGAATTCTCCATCAAATCGGAACGCATCCATACGTTGACACAATTATTGAAGGCCTATACCCTATTTGAAAAAGACAACGAATATGTGGTGATGGAAGGTCAGGTGAAAATCGTGGACGAACAAACGGGTCGTATCATGGACGGGCGACGTTATTCGGATGGATTGCACCAGGCCATTGAAGCCAAAGAAAATGTGAAAATCGAAGCGGCAACGCAAACTTTTGCGACCATTACCTTGCAGAATTATTTCCGTATGTACAACAAATTGGCGGGAATGACCGGTACGGCGGAAACGGAAGCAGGAGAATTCTGGGAAATTTACAAATTGGATGTGGTGGCCATTCCAACCAATCGTCCGATTGCAAGACATGATTTACAGGACAAAGTCTATAAAACCAACCGTGAGAAATTCAATGCGGTAATCGAGGAAATCGTCGATTTGGCAGAAAACCAAAAACGTCCTGTTTTGGTGGGAACAACCAATGTGGAAACTTCCGAATTGTTAAGCCGTGCGCTTCAATTGCGGAAAATTCAACACAACGTATTGAACGCGAAATTGCATAAAAAAGAAGCCGATATCGTTACCGAGGCCGGTCGTTCAGGTGTCGTAACCATCGCTACCAACATGGCGGGTCGTGGTACCGACATCAAATTGACACCGGAAGTAAAAGAAGCCGGAGGTTTGGCGATCATAGGTACGGAAAGACACGATTCGAGACGGGTTGACCGTCAGTTGAGAGGTCGTTCCGGTCGTCAGGGAGATCCGGGAAGTTCGCTTTTCTATGTTTCTCTTGAAGATAATCTGATGCGTTTGTTTGGTTCGGAGCGAATTTCCAAACTCATGGACCGTATGGGACATAAAGACGGCGATATGATCCAGCATTCGATGATTTCTAAATCCATCGAACGTGCGCAAAGAAAAGTAGAAGAAAACAACTTCGGAATCCGTAAACGTTTGTTGGAATATGATGATGTGATGAACAAACAACGGGAAGTGATTTATCGTCGTAGAAAAAATGCCTTGTTCGGGGAGCGTTTGGATGTGGATATTGCCAATATGATTTTTGATACGGCAGCATCCATCGTTGGTGAAGCCAAAAACAATGAAAATTACAAACAACTTGAATTTGATTTGATCAAATATTTCACCATGGATACGCCGGTTACGGAAAGCGAATTTAAATCTGCTTCTACCCGTGATTTAACCGAAAAGGTATACCAGGCTGCCATCGCTGATTATCAGCGCCATGTGGAAAGACAAGCCGAAAAAGCTTATCCTTTGATTGCCCATATTTATGAAAATCCGACCAATCAGTTTACGCGTATTCAGGTTCCGTTTACCGATGGAATGAAAACCCTGATGGTGGTGACGGACATGAAAGAATCCTATGAATCCCAAGGTAAAACCTTGGTCAAGGATTTTGAAAAAGGAATCGTATTGAGTTTGATTGATGAGCACTGGAAAGAACATTTACGCGATGTGGATGATTTGCGTCGTTCCGTTCAGAATGCGGTTTACGAACAAAAAGATCCATTGGTGATTTATAAACAGGAATCCTTTTTTGTATTCCAAAGAATGTTGGATCGTGTGAACAAAGAAATCATTTCTTTCTTGTTCAAAGGAGAAATCCCGACGCCGGATCCTGAACAAATCCAACAAGCACGCCAGCCGGTAAAACAGGAAAAAGTAGAAACCAACCGTGGAACGGAGGAAAGTTCTTCTAACAACAATGGTTATTATAACAATTCCACTTCTTCCACCAATGCTCCGACTCAACGTCAGGAAGTAACGGCTCCGAGAAGCGTGGTGAAAATACTACCAAACGATAAAGTGGCCATCCGCAATGTCAACACGGGAGAAAAACAGGAAATGAAATTCAAAGTAGCCAAACCCAAAATCGAAAGTGGTGAATGGGTTCTGGTAGAGAATTAAAAATGAAGAATTAAAAATTTTAAAATAGAAAACGGATGTCTGAAAAGATGTCCGTTTTTTTTTGATTCAATTTTAGTGTTCAATAAAAGTTGGATTGGAAATCCGATAGTGAAGATTTCAATTCATGTAATTAAATAAAAAAGAGAAGCATTTAAAACGCCTCTCTTTCCTAGATGAATAATTAAAATTGGGGAAATCTATTTTTTTGCGACAACCTTTCCTTTGAACGTCAATTTTTTAGGCGTATCGCTGTCACTCGTTGTAACGGTTACCGTTTTGGTAAAGGTTCCGGCGCTGGCCGCGTTATAAATCGCATTGACATAACCTGATTTTTTGGGTTGGATTGGCTCTTTGCTGTAATCCGTTGCCGTACAGCCGCATTGTGCTTTTACGTTGGTGATGACAACGGGTTTTTTAGTGGTATTTTTAAATTCAAATTTGATGGTGTAAGGCGTTCCTTGCGGGATTTCACCTACTTCAATGGTATCCGATTTCCAGGTGATCAAGTCTTCCAAAACATGATTGACTGAAGTTTGGATTGAATTCAAATTTGTAAAAGACATCGCCGCAGCAGATAATACCAATACCAAGAACGAGATTTTAAATGTTTTCATAGTTTCAATTTTTTTGTTCTAATTTTATAAAACAAATCTAAGGGAAATTAAAAACGCCATTGTTAACCGCTCTCAAAGGTTTGTTAATGAGTTGTTAATCGTGAGAGATTATATGCAGCATTCAGTATAATTGTGGGAAGATTGAGGTTTCTGAGTTGTAGGATTAGAGAATATGAGAGTCTATTTTGAAAAATTTTAACTGAAAAAACATTCAACTCATAACACTTAACACATCACGAAAAACAATAATTAAGAATTGAAAATCAATCGTTTAAACAGTATCATTTTATTGGGCTTGGTTGCGACCATCGGGATTTTGATTGCCCAATTGGTTTGGACTTACAAAGCTTTTACGTTGGAAGAAAAAAAATTCTCCCAAAAAGTACACATCGCTTTACTGGAAGTCGCACGTGAAATTTATGCCAACAACGAACATGAAATCTCCACCAAAGATTTGATCCAAAAAGTATCCAATGATTATTATGTGGTCAATGTAAATGATGATATCGATCCCGCAGTTTTGGAGCATTTCCTGAAAACGGAATTCACCAAATTCAATATCATAACCGATTTTGAATATGCGGTTTATAACTGCGAAAGCGACGATATGATGTATGGAAAATACATTTCGGTGAGCGATGAACCGGATCCCAATAAGGAAATTAAATTCGAAAAATACAAAGACCTTGTCTATTATTTTGCAGTTCGGTTTCCACAGGAAAAGACCTATTTATTAAGTTCCCTTAAATTTTGGCTGATCTTATCTGTTGTACTGATGGGAATTCTGGTGATTTATGTGTATTCGATTTATACTTTGATTCAACAAAAAAAATACTCGGAACTACAACGGGATTTCATCAACAATATGACCCACGAATTCAAAACGCCGCTCTCCTCTATCCTGCTTGCTTCCAATTCACTACAACATCAATCAGCCATTCGGGAAAACGAGAAATTGAACACTTACGCTGAAATCATCAGCCAGCAAGGAAAAAAACTGAATCATCATATAGAAAAAATACTCAACGTCGCACGAAACGATGAATTTGCCATGGCACTGAATCCGGTTCCTTTGAACCTAAACGAAATCCTGTATCAAATCCGGAATTCTATCAAAATTAAACATCCCGAAGTTCAAATTGAGATTGATTCCCATCCGGATATAAATATCAATGCAGACGAATTTCATTTTACCAATATGATCCAAAATCTATTGGACAATTCCATCAAATACAGTGATGAAACACCTGAAATTCATATAACTACCATTCAAAACAAAAAAGGAATTCAGTTGGATTTTACGGACAACGGAATCGGGGTTCCGCCAAAAAATCTATCATTTATATTTGATAAATTTTACCGGGTTGCGGACAAAAAAAGCCATGAAGTAAATGGTTTCGGGTTGGGGCTTTATTATGTAAAACGAATTGTCCAACAACACGGATGGAAAATTTCTGCCCGAAATAATGCGGATAAAGGTTTAACAATCTCTATTTTTATTCCCAAATAAACAAAACAATCCATGGCGAAATGCAAAATTCTATATGCGGAAGATGATGAAACGATTGCGTTTTTGACTCAGGACAGCTTACAACCGGAATATGAAGTCGTGCATTGTAAAAACGGAGAATCGGCTTTGGAAGCTTTTCAATCGGGAGAATTTGACATTTGTTTGCTGGATATCATGATGCCCAAAATGGACGGATTTGAATTGGCTACTGAAATAAGGAAGCAGAATTCGGAAATTCCCATCTTGTTTATTTCGGCCAAAACACTCAAAGAAGACCGCATCAAAGGACTGAAAATCGGTGCCGACGATTATCTGGTGAAACCGTTTAGCATCGAAGAATTGATGCTTAAAATCGAAATATTTTTAAAACGTTCGCAGAAAAATACAGATGCCGGAAAATCATCTGTCCACAAAGTGGGAAACTGCGAATTTGATTCTCAAAATTATACGGTGACCTGCCAGAATCAAACCGTTTCGCTCACCCAGCGGGAAGCAGAGCTGTTGAAATTTTTCATGGAACATAAAAATACGGTGCTCAAACGCGAAGAAATCCTGAAAGCCCTTTGGGGAGAAGACGATTATTTTATGGGGCGAAGCCTGGATGTCTTCATTTCGAGATTGCGGAAAATATTTGCCGAAGATCATTCGGTAAAAATCGAAAACCTGCATGGAATCGGATTTAAGTTTCGGGTGGATTAGAACGAGGTTCGTGATTCGAGGTTCGTAATTCGCAGTTTGAAAATATTTCATTAATTTGAAAATACTTGATAGTAATTATGAAAAACATCATCATTTTATTTTTGGTTTTACTTTTCAGCACTGAAAATCTTTATTCACAAAATATTGAAAGTACTTCCTATAATTTAGAATTCGTAGGTGCGAAATACATCGATGATAAAAAGCCACCACAAATTATACTTGTATTGAAATATGAGCCAAAAGATGGCAAAGAATTTAAACCAATCATTAGTGCTAAAATCACATATCAATTTGATAATAAGGGGATTAAAACTGAAATTCTTGAAAACCCCAAACACTCTCTGACTTTTACTGATAGAGGAGTTAATCAGAAAAATCCTGAAATATATGAATGGATTAAGGACAAAATCGATATTAACCAAGAAAAAGAATTTGGTCTATTAATCTTCTATTTAAACGGAATTACTAAAAAATATGTCCAGAATATGTCTTTCACCTACGGATTATGGGAACCTGACAATTTAGATCTTAGGATTGAGAAAAAATTCGAATTTCAAGTTCTAAAATAAACGCCAACTTCTTAACTTTTAATTCGCAGATTGAAATCCGGATTGAGTTCGGTTTTTAATTCACTACAAACCTGTCTGCCGACAGGCGGAGAAAGCACAAAGAATTATAGAAATCTTCCAACACCCAACATCAAAAAATACCCCGACGGACTTGTGCCCAACCGAGGTATAAAGAAAAAAGTGGAATTTTTACCGGTCACTGAAGCCATATATTCCGGTCACTGAGGCCATATATTCCGGTCACTGAGGCTCTCGAAGTGACTGGAATTTTTTATTGATTATTTCTCTTGTTTGTATCCTTTTTCATTAGCAAATTTTAAAACAGCGTTGGTTATGGCAGCTCCCAAATCGGTATCGGTTTCACCTCTTTTGGCCAATTCGACCTGAATGAATTTTTCACGTTCGGTGTTCAATTCCAGAATTTCTTTCTGGATTTTTTTGCGTTCGCTGGTCATTCTTTCAACTTCCGCTTTTAATTGAGCATCAGACATTTTACGGTATTTTTCCGGAAGTGTTGATTTGTCGATGTCTTTCACATCCGTTCCTTCCAACGAAACCGCATCCACTAGATCCCAACCGGAATTCGAATAACTGTAATTCGCTTTGGCTGCCGCACGGGTCACTTTATTTTCAGCACTCACTTCAGCCGCCATCATATCTTGTGTTTCCTGTCGTGCTTTCATCGTTCCGCCTTGCACTCCATAATAGATATACGTATTGTTTAGTCGCGTGTTGCAATCATCAATTCGCACATCGTAAGGAGTCGGAATGTAAATCACTTTTTGGTTGTGATCGATGAAAAAATATTCGCCTTTTCCTTTGTCAGCACCGTCTTTCCACATTCCGCTTTGTCCGGAATAATCATCTCCGCAATGAATCGTATTGACATAAATTCCTTTTTTTACCGCATTGGAAATCGCTTCTGCATAATGGATTTGACCTTGTGTAAAAGGTTCATTTCCGGCGATGTAAATCAGTTTCATGCTGTTTTTATTGCTGTCCCATTTTAATTCATTTGCGGATGTTTGAATCACTTGACCACAATATTCCGAACCGCCATTGGTGCGAAGCGCAAATAATTTCTCGGATAACAAATCCAGATCGGAAGTCAAAGGTGTTACCTGACGAATGAAGCCACCATCAGCCGGAAGTCCGTCGTTTCCGTATTCGTACAAACTGATTTCAATTTGTGGTTTTTTTCCTTCATAACGAAGCGTGTTCAAAGTATTGACAATGTTCCAAAGACGGGATTTGGCCTGGTCAATCAATCCATCCATACTGCTGGAGGTATCGAGAAGCAAAGCTACCTGGATTTTTTCCTGTGCTAAATTTTCTGTTGTATCAACAGAAATTACGGATTCATTTTTTATTTCCTCTTTCTGAACAGGTGACGATAAAATTGCCAGCGTTCCCAATGATATCAATAAACTTTTCATATCTATAAAATTTAGTTTCTATAGACATAGATGCATAGAGTTTGGAAAAGGTTGGATATTGAATAAAATTTTAAATGATAAATTTCAGCTTCACATTAAATGACATATAATCAATTAATTCACTTCACAAATATTCATTAAGGTTTGAAATATTTCTTTTGGTTATAGAGTATTCTGCATGATTTTGAAAAATTTCAAATAAGGACTTCAAAAAATTCTTTTGATGAGAAGAAGGTGAATTGGTTCCCATTAAAACAATTTTAAAACAAACAGAACTAAATTTTTCATAATTAAAAGATATCAAACATAACTTTCAAAAAATCAGAAAATTGTTTAAAAAATTATTGATCCACCACATAAATTCCTGATTTAATCGCAAATAAAACCAATCCAACTCTATTCTTTATATTAAGTTTGGAAAATACGGCATCCCGGTAGTTATCAATGGTTTTGGGGCTTAGGAACATTTTATCGGCAATTTCCTTATATGTTAAATCACTACAAGCCAATTGTATAAACTCTATTTCTCGTTCTTTCAGGTCGTCCAACTCGTTTTTCTTTTTTAAACTTCCGAGCAGTGCATGGGTCACATTTTGGGTATGAAAAAAGCCGTACTGTAAAGTATGGGTCAACGCTAAATACAGTATATCTTTCTGAATGTCTTTGCTCAAATACCCTTTTGCACCGGATTTCAGCATTTGGATGATGGTATTTTCGTCTTCATCTACCGAAAGTGCTAAAA
>JBEBVY010000072.1:0-8007 GCA_040392505.1 Moheibacter lacus
ATACGAAACCCCGAAAATGGTGTCGGGTCGAGTGGTGAAAACCTCAATCCTCTCCCCCAACCCCTCTCCAAAGGAGAGGGGAGTTTGCTCCTCTCTCCTAACTTTAGCGTTTTGGAGTTCTTGCTTTATTTTTGATAGAACTGTTTCTATATTTCCTAAAACTTCCTCGTTTCTAAATCGTATGACTTTAAATCCTTTTTCATTTAGAATTAAAGTTCTTTGTTCGTCATATTCTTGTTGTGAATCATGAATTCCGCCATCAACTTCAATTACCAAACCTTTGGAAAGACAAACAAAATCGACAATGAAATCATCAATTAAATGCTGTCTTCTGAATTTTTCATCCAAATTTTTATTTCTCAATTGTTGCCAAAGAAAATCTTCTGCTTGAGTAGGTTCCTTCCGCATTCCCTTTGCATTTTCAATCAATAGTGAAGCATTGTTTCCGCCTGTCAGGTAACCCGGAGTTTTTGCCCCCTCTCCTTTGGAGAGGGCTGGGGAGAGGATTTTAAATTGTACGGTTGCTCCTTTGCTCTTACCGATCCAGTAAGTTTGGGCATCTTTAATCGGTTGCGGCCAATCAATTTTATCCAAATCATTCAGCAATCTTTCGGCATAAGCCGTGATGCGCATCATCCATTGGGTCATTTTTTTTCGCACGACGGGATATCCGCCCCGCTCCGAAACGCCGTTTACCACTTCATCATTGGCCAGAACCGTTCCCAGTGCCGCGCACCAATTTACTTCGGCTTCCGCCAAATAAGTCAATCTGTATTTTAAAAGAATTTCTTGCTGTTGTTTTTCGGAAAGTTTATTCCAAGTTTCAGCTGTGAAAGAAATTGTATCATCATCACAAACCGCATTTACCTTCAGGTTTCCTTCTTTTTCAAATTCCTGAATTAATTCATCAATCGGAAGTGCTTTGTCTTGCTCCTTGTCATAATAAGAATTGAACAATTGAATAAAAATCCATTGCGTCCATTTGTAATAATCCGGATCGGAAGTTCGAATTTCCCTGTCCCAGTCATACGAAAAACCAATTCGATCCAATTGTTTTCTATAACCTTCAATTTGATTTCCCTGCTTGTCTTCGCCTCCTTCAATGTTCACCTTTGTGGTTACGGCAGGATGCTGTCCGGTTTGGATCGCGTATTGTTCGGCCGGAAGCCCAAACGAATCATAGCCCATCGGATGCAAAACGTTGAATCCTTTCAGACGTTTGTAGCGGGAAAAAATATCGGAAGCAATGTATCCGAGCGGATGGCCGACATGTAAACCGGCTCCCGATGGATAGGGAAACATATCCAACACATAATATTTTGGTTTTGGAGAATTGTTCCGGGCTGTAAATGTTTTGTTTTCTGCCCAGTATTTCTGCCATTTTTTCTCTATTTCTCGGTGATGATACTGCATCTGATTCATTTTTGAAGCTGCAAATTTAGCCAATTTTGAAGGAATTAACGAGGTTTTCCTTCTGATAAATTCTACTTCAAAATCCACAGTGTTTCATCCAATTAGTTTTTGTTATTTTTGTGCAGAGATAAAAACCAAACCAACTGTTTTGGCAAAAAAGAAAAAACACAAATCGCACTGGAGATATTATTATTGGCTGATGGTTCTGACCATTTTCATCGCCTTGATTTTTATGGTTCGCTTTGTTTTGAACAGTTCTAAAATTTTTGTGGACAAGGATACCACTATTAATCCTTATTACATCGAGTGGGGATTGGAACGCGATGGTTCGCTCCGTATCAATGAACCTTATTTCCTAAATACCAATTGTGTATTTATCCAAAAAGACCTTGATAAATTGGAACTGGATTCTTCCATTTATGTTCCGCTGGTTCAGGAAGCAAAATTTGGAAGTACGCTAAAAGATATTGAAAAGCCTTACCTGATCTGGAAACACGCCAACAGCGACACGATTCATGTATTGAAAAACAATATTTTATTGAATTTCAAATTGAAATCAAATTAAATTCCCAGTTCGGTTCGTTTGGATTTGGTCAAAGATTCAACCACTAATTTATATGAAAGTTCAATTAATTCGATTAAAATTTCCTCGGACAAATTTCCTTCGAAATCTACGGTGTTCCAATGTTTTTTACTCATGTGATAGCCCGGCTTTACTTCGGAATACTCTTCTCTTAATTGCTCCGAATAATCGGGATCGCATTTCAAATTGACCGTAAAAACAGGACTGTCAAGACCGGTCAAAACAAACATTTTTCCCGCTACTTTGAACACCAATGTTTCAGGTCCAAATGGAAATTCTTCCGTTACATAGGGTTTACGGATGCAATATTCTCTGAATTCTTCTATGTTCATCTGAGATTAATTTGTTTGAGAAACAAAATTTAAAAATAATTCTTCAATGATTTGTAACATTTGAACGTCTTTTTACGTATATATAATATTGTACATCACAATTAATCATTTTAAAGAACAGAGATAGAGAATGCGACAGCTGAAAATTACGAAGCAGGTAACCAACCGCGAAACTGCTTCCCTTGACAAATATTTACAAGAAATAGGTAAAGTTGACTTAATTACTGCAGACGAAGAAGTAGAATTAGCACAAAAAATCAAAGCGGGAGATCGGGTTGCCTTGGAAAAATTAACCAAAGCCAATCTCCGATTTGTGGTTTCGGTTGCCAAACAATACCAAAATCAGGGATTGAGTTTACCGGATTTGATAAACGAGGGAAATTTAGGATTAATTAAAGCCGCACAACGGTTTGATGAAACCCGTGGTTTCAAATTCATTTCGTATGCTGTATGGTGGATCAGACAATCCATTTTACAAGCACTGGCCGAACAATCCCGTATCGTACGTTTGCCATTGAATAAAATCGGTTCGATTAATAAAATCAACAAAGCATATGCAACGTTGGAGCAGGAACATGAAAGAGCTCCTTCAGCCGAAGAAATTTCGGAATTACTCGATATGTCAGAAAGCGATGTAAAAGAGTCGATGAAGAATTCCGGGCGCCATGTATCGATGGATGCTCCATTGGTAGAGGGTGAAGATTCCAATCTATATGATGTTTTAAACACGGGTGAATCTCCAAGCCCGGACGGAATTTTGATGACGGAATCATTGCGCATCGAAATAGAGCGAGCTTTGCAAACCCTGACTCCGAGAGAAGCGGATTTAATCCGATTGTATTTCGGTTTAAATGGTGCGCACCCGATGACTTTGGAAGAAATCGGTGAAACATTTGATTTAACACGTGAGCGTGTTCGCCAAATCAAAGAAAAAGCCATCAGAAGACTGAAGCATACTTCGCGAAGCAAAATATTGAAATCCTACATCGGACGATAAAAAATAAAAATTGATCCCTCAGGCCCGTTTAAAAGCGGGCTTTTTTTATGTGTGAAAGATTTATTTTCTATCATTAGAATAGTATCTTTGTGCTAATTCTGAAAAACGACTCATTATGCCTATCATCGCTCCTTCTGTTTTAGCTGCAGACTTCGGAAATCTTCAAAGGGACATCGAAATGCTCAATCAAAGTGCCGCAGAATGGATCCATCTCGATGTAATGGATGGGGTTTTTGTTCCCAATATTTCTTATGGAATGCCTATCATTAAAACCATAGATGAGTTGACCGACAAAGTACTCGACGTTCATTTGATGATTGTACAACCGGAGCGTTACATTTCTGCTTTTAAAGAAGTCGGCGCGGATGTTTTAACTGTTCATTACGAAGCTTCTACCCATCTGCACAGAACAATTCAAGCTATCAAAAATGAAGGGATGAAGGCAGGAGTTGCTTTAAACCCTCATACACCCGTCCATGTACTGGAAGATATAATAAAAGAAATAGATCTGGTTTTAATCATGAGTGTAAATCCGGGTTTTGGTGGTCAAAATTTCATCCAGCATACTTATGAGAAAATTGTTCAGGCTACTGAGTTAATCGATAAAAAGAATGCGGATGTGCTGATTGAAGTCGATGGCGGAGTGGGTCCGGGAAATGCAGCCCAACTTTCTCAATTGGGCGCAGATGTACTCGTGGCCGGTAATGCGGTATTCAGTGCTGAAAATCCGATGGAAATAATCGAGGAAATGGCAGAAAACTAAATTTCCCCATCTGCCTTCACCAAACTTCACAAAAAATAATTTAGGATAAAATCAAAAAATATTTTTGATTATCTGGTAATTATTTGTACTTTCGTCCAACCTAAACTAAAACTATGAAAAGACTACTAACTCTATTTCTATTATTTTCGGCTATTTCAATATTTGCTCAAGTTGGGATCAACACTGAGACTCCAAGAGCAGGATCAGCTATCGACATCAATGGATCTGTGAAATCTGCCAATACACTACTCCCGGCAAATCTTCCGGCAATTTCCTTAGCGGAAAGAGAATCATTTTTCTACATGGTACAAAACCAAACTACGGGTGCAATTGAGCATTTGGATTTATCTGCTTCCGGAGCAGGAGGTATTTCTTCCATCCTGACCTATCAGTTAACAGATGTAGATGGTGACTGGGTTTTGGATTTTAATACCAAAATAAGTTCAACCAATTATGCGCTTGTAATTCTTTCTGCTTGGTTTGATCAGGATTTGCAAGGAGACAACCCTGCGCCACCTGTGGCAAGGGCAAAAGAAATTGATAGCACTTGGCATTTGGAGGCTGATTATTCAGCAATTTCATCTGCAGCGGACGGGACATGGTATATAACCTGTGTGGTGTTTCCAAAAACCTATGCTAAAATTTTCCCACTACAAGTTGTAGAAATGAATAATGGAAGTACCGCTGCTGCCACAACTCCCGTTATTTCTTATTAATTACCTAATTAAACCTAACTCAATATGAAAGCAAATTTATTTATTAGCTTATTTTTCGTCGTATTTATTTCCGTCCAAGGACAAGTTGGAATTGGTGTTCCTAACCCAACCAATATGTTGGAAGTAGATGGAGGTGATGTTTATGTCACAGATAAATTTTATATAAACAACCTGCCGGCATATGATGGTGCAACCCTTGGTCCAAACAATTTCAGGATTATCGCTGTAGACCCTGATAGTCAGTCACATGGATCTGCTCTTGACGGAAGATTGATGGAATTTGCAGGAAACCAAGAACTCATGCCCATCATCATACAGCCTTATAATGTATCTAATCTGAATGCAGATAATCTTACCGATTTAAATTTAAATATTTCGACTTCCAAATATGTGATCGCACTATCCAATTTTGAAGCGATTCCGGTAGGTGGAGCATTGGGAATCTACAGAAAAAGCGGTAGTGGTTCTAATTTAATATATGATAATTTTGTCATCCGCACATTTGAAAATTCGGGAACCTGGCACGTAGAAATCAGAGCAAGAGAGGCTAACCCCCAAACGGGATCTTACCAGTATAACTTTGATATTGTCTTATTTCCAAAACGGTTTTTCCGAAACTTGGGTCAAATATCCTATGATTTATACGGTTCCAACACAGGATCTGCCGCTAATGCTCCCTCAGGGATTTAATTGCTAACTACAAAACTAAACTTATGAAAAAAATACTTTTTACATTATACGGATTTTTAGGATTTGTCGCTTTCGGTCAAATTGGGATCGGATTTCCTGCCAATCAAGTTCCTACTGAATCACTTGAGGTAAACGGGGTATTTCAGATCCATGAAGGAAATGAATTATTTCTGGAAAATGCCGGCTCCTATACAGGACCGTCCGGAAACTCCTTATTGATGGTAAAAAACACAACTACCAACACCCTCAATAAATTTGATCCTGAAGCTATGCCATTTGCTGCGGTAACATTTATTCCTTATCAATTTGACAATGTAAATGCCCATGGATTGCATGATTACGACACAAAAATTGATGCTTCAAAGTTTTATTTAACCATCGGTGGATTTTTTGTTTTGACCGAGAGTGGAGGAACCTCCATTTTTGTGGATGGAGACTCAAGCCACTTTCCGTTGTATTCTGCTAGAGCTTTTGTTCAAAACGGAACTTGGCACTTAAAATTTGATTTGAATAATAATCGACAATTTGAAAGTCAAGTAGATATTTATCTAAACGTATCTGTTTACTACAAAGATTTTTTAACCAATACCAATGCAACCCGCACCGTAAATATGAACGGAAACTCAACAGGCACGACTCCTGCTCCTGCTGGCGCTTTAAATTAACCTATCTATAACAAACCCAATGAGAGCCATAGTGAAATTTTATAATTACCTATGGCTTTTTTTCTGTTGATAAAAGAATTCCATGGCGCGGATTTCGGAATATGAATAATTTGAATTTTTCATAGGAAATGCACAATGTCCTCCATGCTCAGGCATTTCCAGATACACGAATTCATGTAACCGTGCAAATGAAACCGGATAACATCCTTCTCCTAAAAACGGGTCATCCAGCGCATTGATGATCAAAGTGGGCGTTTGAATGTTTTCCATCACAAATCCGGGCGAAGCTTTTTCATAATAATCTTCTCTGTTTTCAAATCCATGCAAAGGAGCCGTAAAATATTCGTCTATTTCGTCAAAGGATTTTATCGATTTGAGATGCGTCCAATCTAAAGCTTCCGGAAATTGTTCGGATTTTGAATTTAATTTTTTCGAAATTTTATGCATAAAGTTTTTGAGATAAACCCGATTGAATCCTTTTTTAAGCGTTTCAGCACTGGATTTGAGTTGAATTGGTGTCGAAACCGCTACTGCTGATTTTATGCGTGAATCAATTTCTTTTGTCCCTAAATAATTCATGATTTGGGCTCCACCCATGGAAAAGCCCAATAAATAAATTTCCTTGAATCCCTTATCCAAAACATAATGGATCATTTCTTCGAAATCATCTACCGCACCATGATGATAAAGTTTGGGAAGCCGGTTCAATTCACCGCTGCAACTGCGATTATTCCATGCAAAAACAGAAAAATCCCGTTCCAAAAAATATTGGGCGCTCGTATTATTATACGTTCGGTTTGAGGCTCCTTCCAATCCATGGCAAAGGACAACAGCTTTTTCCTTACTTTTTAATTGAAAGTCGATATCCAGAAAATCTCCGTCACTTAATTCCAGCCGCTCGCGCTGATAAGCAGGCGGCGTTGTCTTTTTAAAACGGCCTATATAAATAGTCGAAACATGCGGATTTTTATAAAAAATGGAAGGTGGTCTGTAATGAGAATTTTGAATAAGAGGCATTATAAAAATTTTATGTCTTTCAGGTAGTCCTTTCCCATTCCCTCGTTAATATGGGCAATGATTTTTCCTTTTCCATATTGCAATTCATTTTTCAGTTCAGGCGAATTCATATTGACATATAAAATCCGGTCTGACAACTTTATTTTCTGAACATATTTCATCACGACTCCTTTCATCATATCGGTAAAAAGTTCTTCAACCTGAACCGCATACAATTTTTCTTCCATCCCAAAATCTGAAATCAAACTCCGTATGGCTTCGCCCAATGTCTGTTTGTTATCCTTTCTCACAACCGAAAAATTTTACTTTCTGAATTGATTTGCTGCACCACATTTTCCGTACGCTCAGGATGAGTGTCAGATATGAAAATTTGGCCAAATTTTTCTTCATTGACCAATTTGATCAATTGTTCCACTCTTATTTCGTCTAATTTATCAAAAATATCATCCAACAACAAAAGCGGCGTCGTTTTCAGATAGCTTTTCATCAATTCAAACTGAGCCAGTTTGAGGGAAATCAAATAGGATTTTTGTTGGCCCTGTGAACCAAATTTTTTAACCGGATAATTGATCAGGGTAAATTTTAAATCGTCTTTATGAATTCCTTTGGTCGTAAACTGCGCCAGTCGGTCTTTTGCCAAACTTTCCTTTAACAAAATATCCAATGGTGTTTCTTCCAAATCGGATTCATAATGGATTTGAACCAATTCGTTTCCCTGAGAAAGAATTTGATAATAATGAGAGAATATGGGGAGAAATTCTGCAATGAATTTTTTGCGTTGCTCAAAAATGTATTTTCCCAATTCAATCAATTCTTCATCATAAATTTCCA
>JBEBVY010000073.1:0-7700 GCA_040392505.1 Moheibacter lacus
ATCAACTATATTCATTGCTTTGGAATTGAACTTCATAGAGTTTATGGTAATATCCTCCCTTATCCAAAAGTTCTTGATGAGTTCCTCTCTCCAGTATTTTTCCGTCATCCATCACGAGGATTTGATCCGCTTGTTGTATGGTTGCCAAACGGTGAGCAATGACCACGGAAGTTCTTCCTTTGGTTAATTTTTCGGTAGCTATCTGTATAAGGGTTTCTGATTCTGTATCGATAGAAGATGTGGCTTCGTCGAGCACCAAAATTTCAGGGTTGTACACATAAGCCCGTAAAAATGATATCAATTGTCTTTGCCCAACAGAAAGACTTGCTCCTCGTTCACTTACTTCAGATAGATATCCTTTGGGCAGACTCATTATGAATTCATGGATCCCGATTTCTTTTGCAGCTTGCTCTACTTGTTCTAAACTAATTTGATTATTTCCTAAAATGATGTTTTCATAAATCGTTGAATTGAATAGAAACACATCTTGAAGTACTATGGCAATATGGCTTCTTAAATTGCTCATTTCCAACGAATAAATACTTTTGCCGTCAATCTTTATATCACCGGAATCTATATCATAAAACCTGCTCAGAAGGTTGATGATGGTTGATTTTCCGGCGCCTGTTGCACCTACTATCGCAATGGTTTGTCCGGGTTTTGTTTGAAAGGAAATTCCTTTTAAAACAGGATTATCCTTTACATAAGAAAAGACCACATTTTCAAATTGGATTTCTCCTTTTACATCTTGTAGAATTTCTGTTCCGGTATTGGGCAATGTTTCATCTTCATCCAATATCTTGAATACACGGTCGGCACCTATCAAACCTCTTTGTATAGAATTAAACCGGTCAGCAATTTGACGCATCGGTTGGGTCAACATAGTGATATAAGAAATAAACGCTATGACCTCTCCCACAGAAACATCTCCGTGAACAGCCGTGCGCAAACCACCAAACCAAAGCAATAAACCTATTGCCAGTGCAGACACGATATCTACTACAGGAAACAGTAGTGCAAAATATAAATTGGTCTTTAAAAATGCAGTACGCAATTCTTTATTGATGGATTTAAATCCTTCGAATTCTTGTTCTTCACGGTTGAATAACTGAACGATGCTCATTCCGCTTAACCTTTCCTGAACATAGGTGTTTAATTTAGCGGTTACCGTTCTTTCCGCTTGGTACACTTTTTTTAATGCTTTCTGAAACAAATTGGTAATGATTATCATCATCGGGAGAATGATGATTACAATCGAAGCCACCATCCAGTTCATATAATACATGATGCTGATAATGAAGATGATCCGGAGCGAATCCACCATTAATGTCAGAATTCCGTTATTGAAAATTTCGGCAATCGTCTCAATATCAGAAACGGAACGGGTCACCAAAACGCCGTTAGGTGTTCGGTCAAAATAAGCCAGTTTGAATTTGATGATATGGTCAAATAACCGGACTCTCAAATATCGAATGACGCGCTGTGCGATTTTATTGGCCAAATAAATGACCGAAAAACTTAATGCTACTTCAAGGATCAGGATTCCGCTCAATAATAACAAAAATATTCCCAATCCATCCAAATCAGGAGGTAGAGGATTATTATTTTCATCAAATATTAAAATGTATTTGTCAATCGAAGAACCGACCAAATAAGGACGAATAGAGGATACTAGGGCACTCAAAATGGCAAAAATGACCACCGCGGTAAACAAACCGCGATAACTCATTCCGATTTTGACTACGCGTTTTAATCCGCTGAAATCGAACTTATTGGATTCACTCATCGATAAAAATTCTTTTTGGATATACTACATCCACCAAATAAAGGCCATGTGCCGGAGCAGAGCCACTTGCAAAACTACGGTCTTTTTGAGCAATGATGGTGTTAAATTCTTCTAAACTGATTTTCCCTTTTCCCACATCCACCAAAGTTCCGACGATCGCTCTGACCATATTTCGTAAAAAACGGTCGGCCGTAATGACGAATTTCAATTCTTTTCCGTTTCGTTCCCAATTGGCCGATTTCACCTCACAAATATGCGTTTTTACATCGGTATGTATTTTGGCAAAACTGCTGAAATCTTTTGTTCCCAGAAGCATTTGAGCGGCCATATTCATTTTTTCAATATCCAATTCGAAATGGACTTGCCAGGCAAAATCATAATTGAACGCATCTTTTCCCGTTTGCACAAAATAATGATAAGTTCTCTCAGTGGCGTCAAATCGCGCATGAGCTTCATCTGTCATGAGATGAATTTGATAAATCACAATGTCTTTGGGCAAATACGAATTGAGACGGTGAACCAAATCTTCCGGCAATTTCCTGTCAAAATCAAAATGGGCAAACATTTTTTTGGCATGTACACCGGTGTCGGTACGTCCGGCTCCCGTGATGGAAATCTTATCTCGGAGCAAAGTAGAAAAGGCCTTTTCCAAAACTTCCTGTACGGAAATCTGGTTGGGTTGTATTTGCCAGCCGAAATAATTTTTACCGTTATAAGCCAATTCTATAAAGTAACGCAATCTGATTTGATTTGAAATGCAAATGTAAGATTCTTAAAAAAGATTTGCCTTTCTCAGGTTTAGAAATTTTATAATTGATTTTAATGTCCATTCATCAATTTTATTAAAAAAAAACCGTCAGTTCGAGTAAAATTATGAGATAATTTTGTATCGAGAACGAGGTTTTTGAAGATAAAATTCTATTCTCAGTACGATTTTTCTCGAAAAATCATTCGACACGCGACAAAGCCGAAATGGTCGAAGTTAATTGACGAAATGCACAACGAGTAAAAATTTAAAAGTATACAAGGAAAATCCTTTAATTTCGTGGGGATTTAATTCAAATTAAAATAAATGAAAATCCTTTTAATTTCAGATACCCATAGTTATATAGATGAAAGAATTCTGGAATATGCATCAATGGCTGATGAAGTCTGGCATGCAGGAGATATAGGTGATTTGAAAGTGACGGACGAACTTTCCAAAGTCAGCAAACTGAGAGCGGTTTACGGAAACATAGACAATGCGGAAATAAGAAAAGAATTTCCGCTGAACAATCGTTTTACGGTAGAGGATCTGGATGTTTGGATGACCCATATTGGAGGATATCCGGGGAAATATAGTCCTGCTGTCCGAGAAGAATTGTATCAAAATCCACCCAAATTATTTATTTGCGGGCATTCGCATATACTGAAAGTGATGCCGGACAGAAAATTGGGACTGTTGCATATGAATCCCGGTGCTTGCGGGATTTACGGTTTTCATAAAATCCGAACCATGATCCGATTTGATATAGTGAAAGGAAAAATTGAAAACCCAGAAGTCATAGAATTGGGATCAAGAGGATAAACAGGGTTTTTCCTGTTGTATTTTGGGGAATATTCCTTTTTTACGACAAAGATTTAGAACTAAATTTGAAAAATAATTAGAACCAATCTCAATAACCATATCTAATCAACACAAATCCTTCCTCGTTTTTACGGAAGGATTTTTTATTTTTACGTGGTATTATATTTTCCATGTTTGAAATTTGCCCTTATCAACCTTCAGATGCTGAAGAATTATTGAGGATTTATACGCCTTATATTCTCCATACTGCCATCACATTTGAAACTTCCGTTCTCGGGATTGAAGAATGGATGGAAAGAATTGAAAAAGTAAGAAAGGAATTTCCTTGGTTGGTTGCAAAGTCGCAGGGTCAAATAATTGGTTATGCATATGCCACAAAATTCAGAGAAAGAAGTGCTTATGATTGGTGCTGTGAATCAAGCATTTACCTGGATGATGCATTTCAAGGAAAAGGGATCGCGCAGGAACTTTACAGTCAATTATTTAGGGTATTAAAAAAGCAAGGGTATGTGAATGTATATGCGATCATGACTTCGCCTAATCCGAAAAGTGAAAAATTTCACCGGTCATTTGGATTTTATGATGTGGGAAGATTCACAAAATCGGGATACAAATTGGGAAAATGGTGGGACACGCATTGGATGCAATATCATTTGGGCGAGCATGAAAATCCGCCCCGGAAAATAATTCCTTATTCTGAAATAAAAATTAAATAGTTTTATCCTAAATTCAAATAAAAAATGAATCCGATTATAAGAAATATTTTAGCGTTCATATTGGGCTGGATCACAGGAGGAGCCGTCAACATGGGAATTGTCATACTCGGACACAAACTGATGCCGATTCCGGGCATAGACCCAAATGACATGGAAGCATTGACACAAGCTTTGCACACGGCCGGAAGCGAATTTTTTATTTTTCCATTTCTGGCACATGCTTTAGGGACATTTGTCGGAGCGGTCATTGCGGCTGCAATTGCGGCTACCTACAAAATGAAATTTGCGTTGGTGATCGGTGTTTTATTTTTGATAGGAGGAATTGCAGCTTGTTTCATGATTCCGGCGCCGACTTGGTTCATCGTCTTGGATCTGGTCGTAGCTTATCTTCCAATGGCTTGGTTAGGCGGAAAAATAGGAGCGAAGTTCACAAAGAATTCTTAATTTTTTTTGTCGGCCCAATTTTCATGTGGTTATTCCTTTTACTTTGACTAATTTAGTATTCAAATCAAATTGACATGCAAAAAAGGAGATTAGGAAATACAGATTTGGAAATTGCACCCATTGCTTTTGGTGGAAATGTTTTTGGTTGGACCATCGATCAGGACAAATCATTTGAAATCATCGATGGATTTATCGGAGCAGGTTTCAATTTAATTGATACGGCCAATAATTATTCTTATTGGGTCAAAGGAAATGACGGGGGAGAGTCGGAAAGAATCATCGGGAATTGGCTAAAAAAGAGAAGAATCCGAGATAAAGTAATCATCGCCACAAAAGTAGGTGGACGAAATAAATCGATGGACAATGCCAATTCGTCCCGAAAACACATCATGGAAGATGTGGATAAATCTTTAATGCGGCTTCAAACCGATTACATCGATTTGTACCAATTGCATTATGATGACGGAATTACGCCGATCGAAGAAACGCTTTCCGCTTTTCAGGATTTGATAAAAGAAGGAAAAATTAGATGGATTGGTGCTTCCAATCTTTCGCCGGAACGTCTGAAAGCATCACTTGATATTGCTGAAAAATACAATTTGCCCAAATACCAAACGCTGCAACCGGAATACAATCTCTATGAAAGAGAAAATTATGAAACCCAATACGAATCTATAGTGATGAAGAGAGGTTTGGGTGTGTTGAATTATTATTCTCTGGCAAGCGGATTTTTAACCGGAAAATACCGAAAAGCCGAAGATTTGGGGCAGAGCCAGAGAGGAAAGGATGTGCAGAAATATTTGGATGAAAGAGGTCTCCGGATTTTGGAAGCTTTGGATGAAATTTCTTTTGAATATAAAACGACCGCAGCCGTTGTTGCGCTTGCCTGGCTGTTGCATCGGTCTTCCATAACGGCACCGATTGTGAGTGCTACGAATTTAAGTCAGTTGGAAGCCATCAAACACGCACCATTATTGAACTTAAATTCTTCCGCTTTGATGCGGTTAACGGAAGCCAGTAATTATTAATTATTTGATAAATGAAAACCGATAATACAAGGGTTTTTAAAATGAGTTTTGCCAGTGTTTATCCGCATTACATAGCGAAAGCCGAGAAAAAGGGTCGCACAAAAGCCGAAGTCCATGAAATCATTTTTTGGCTGACCGGTTATGATGAAAAAGGCTTGGAAAAAATACTGGATGAAAAGACCAATTTTGAATCCTTTTTTGAAAATGCACCCAAATTAAATCCCAATGTTTCCAAAATCACCGGTGTAATTTGTGGATATAGAGTAGAGGAAATCGAGGATAAACTGATGCAGAAAATCCGATTTCTCGATAAATTGATCGATGAATTGGCCAAAGGAAAAGCCATGGAGAAAATCCTACGATCGTAAAATTTCAAACTGCTCCAATTGCTCTAAAAGGAGAGTTGTATGATGTTACAGCTTATTTTTTACAAGTTTCTTTTAGCTCTTTTTCAAAGCCTTCACTAACATTAGGGTTATTTAATATTTTTGCTGATTTCAAATATTTGTTTGCTTTTTCACAATCTCCCAAATACATATGAACTATAGACAATTTATAAATTGTATTAGAATTTTCTTTGTCAGATTTCAGTGATTTTTCGAGGTATTCTTTTGCAATATTAAGAGATTCTTTACTTTTAGTTTCATAATAGTTGGCAAGATAAATTGTTCCGTAGTCGGTAAGAATATCAGAATGATCAGGGTTGATTTTTAATCCTTTTTCGTATTGTAATTCAGCTTCTTCAAAAGCACCCAAGTTGAAATAAATAGTCCCATAACCATAATAAACGTCCGCGTTATTTTTGTCTAATAAATATGCTTGGTTAAATCTTTTCATTGCTGTTATGAAATCTCCTTTTACATAAAGGTAATTCATTCCGAGCTTTATCATTTCTTTACTTGCTTCTTGTTTGTTTTTATAATGTTTCAAGATTTCCTCAATAAATTCATTATCAGATTTTATTTGTTCCTCAGTTTTTTGGGTATTTCCATACTCAGGTTGAAGATTGATATCGTTTTCGGAAATACTTTTCCATTTTTCAAGGTTAGAATTCTGTCCGAGGATAAACAGAGAAAGTGAAAAGAAAAAGATTGATATTAATGTTTTCATAGTTTTTTGTTTTAAATGATGAACAATGTCCCAAAATAACCCCGTTACCAAAAGATTATATTGTATAATTTTAAAAATACATATTAATTTCTATATAAAACTATTTTTTATATACATACAATTAGAAACACATCGGTTAAAAATAATTGAAAAAACCCTCCGGTTGTAGGATTAATTCACTCCAATCTCATCCACAAAAAGCCAGGCTTCGGAACCAGCACCTGGAAATCCGACAGGAATGATGCCTGCATTTTCGATGATGATTTTCAGAAAACGAGCAGATTGATTGCCGGTTTCAATTTCCATTTTTCCTTTGGAATTAGTGATTTCTTTAGAGGATATTTCTTTTATTTCTTCGAATTTATTTCCGTCATCCGAAGTGAAAACTTTTGCTGATTTTGCCAAATGAATCCAGCTTCCCTGATTGTTCAACGAACTAAATGAAACAGATTCAAAAGCCGTTTTCTCTCCAAAATCAATCACCGCTTCCATATTTTTTCCGCTAAACCCAAGCCAAGTTTGTCCCAATATTTTAGGATTCCCCAAAATGCCGTCTACCAATGTCAATGCGCCGTTGGACGAATAATTCGGAGCGGGCTGATCTTTTAAAATTATATTTTTTCCGGTTGATTTGGAAACATGGAATTCCCTTGTGCTGATGGCACTTTTCAGTTCACCGTTTTCAAAATATGCCGATTGAATGGTCATGGATTGATTAATTGGAATCGGATGGACATATTTTTTTGAATCAAAAGTTGGAATTTCCCCGTTAACTGTATATCGGATGTTTTCCGGATTTCGGGAAGATTTTAATTCGTAAGCAATGCCTTTGCCGGCTGTCACCGCATTTCCGCTGACGTTGTAAATGCTTTTGGCATAATTGATATTTCGTTCATCCAAAAGTTTAAAATGTCGGATGACCCTGCTTTCAAATTCTGCATAGTTGTCCGAATTGGAAGTTCCCCAAGCAATTTCGGAAAGCGCCATCAGACGCGGAAAAAGCATGTATTCCACATGTTTGAAATCCAAAATGTATTCTGCCCATAAAT
>JBEBVY010000074.1:0-7617 GCA_040392505.1 Moheibacter lacus
GTAAATATCTTTGACGTTCAGACTGTCGAGTTCCGTTTCCTGTTGCGATGAAACCTCTGTCTTACCGCTTGGTTTGTATGTTATATTTGAAAAATCTTTTCTTGTTTTCATGAAAGTATTCTTGCCTTACAATGAAGTAAGGATTTCATTGCGCTAAAATACAGAATTTTTGAAGGAAATTGGCTTCGACAAGCTCAGCCTGACAAAATATAATTTGAAAAAAGAATTATAAATTGAAATTTTGAATAAAGTCCGTGTGGTTATTGGTGATGAATTTTATGAAGTAGAAGTCTTCTTCTTGTGAAAAGAAAATATACCAAGTAGTGCGGTTATTGGCTTTGTAGGTAACGTATCTCTCACCAAATTTTTTCAAAACTTCCGGAGTTTCTTTCGATGGAAATTCGGCGATTTTTTCTTCAATAAAGATTGTAATTCTATCTACGTAATTTTTAGCATCCTCCTGAAATCCAAAATAGTCGTTCTCAAAAAGGATATAGATTAGATTTCTCAAAAACTTTCTGGTTCCCGATGAATATATTACTTTTCTTTCCACGGCAAACTATCGATGTATTCGTGTAGATTTTTTCTTAATTCATCCCCACTGATCCCAACTTTTTTCCAATATTCAATTTTCTCCTTACCCGAAAGGCTTGCTTCGTAAGCGGGATCGTAAATGGGTTTTTCCGAATTATTTATGAAATCAATCATTTGATCAAGCACTTCTTTGTCCTCAATTTTATTGACCCAGTCCGTAATTTTTTTTCTTTTTGACTCCAGCGAAACAGTTTTCATCACAGAATTATTTCAGGTAAATTTACAAAAAACAGTTTAGACAGCTTTTATTTAACTTTGCAAAATGCCGGAAGAAAAAAAATTCAAATCGGGGTTTGTGAACATCATCGGAAATCCGAATGTGGGAAAGTCCACTTTGCTTAATTTGTTGATGGACGAAAAGCTCGTAATCGCCACGCACAAAGCCCAAACCACACGTCACAGAATCAAGGGAATTCTGACGGGCGATGATTATCAGATCGTGTTTTCCGATACGCCCGGAATTCTGGAACCTGCTTACGAACTCCAGACTAAAATGATGGAGTATGTAAAGGAAGCTTTGGTCGATGCCGACCTGATTTTATATGTGGTGGAAGTGGGTGAAAAACAACCCAAAAACATAGAATTTTTTGAGAAACTGCAAAAAACAAAAGTTCCGGTAATTATCCTCATAAATAAAATCGACACCACTACCCAAGAACGTTTGGAAGAATCTGTTGAACATTGGCATCAATTATTGCCGGAGGCTGAAATCCTTCCGATTTCTGCTTTGGAAAGGGTCAATATCGATTTGCTGAAGAATAAAATCATCCAACTCTTACCAGAAGGGCCGATGTATTTCCCGGAAGATCAGTTGACGGATAAGTCGGAACGGTTTATTGTGGATGAAACCATCCGCGAAAAAATTCTGTTGAATTACCAAAAAGAAATCCCGTACTCAGTAGAAATTGTTACCCAAATTTTCAAGGAAAGCTTGGAAATTATCCACATCGAAAGTGAAATTTATGTGGAACGTGATACCCAAAAAGGAATTATCATCGGCCATAGGGGCGAATCACTTTCCAAAGTGGGAAAAGAAGCGCGTGAGGATTTGGAGAAATTCTTCGGTAAAAAAATATTTCTGAAACTGTTTGTGAAAGTCAAAAAAGACTGGCGTAAGAAGGATGGAGATTTGAGAAGGTTTGGGTATTGAATCGAGACTCGAAGTTCGAAAAGCGAAATTCGCAAAAAATAAAAATCCCGCCGGATTGCTCCAACGGGAATTTCAATTAACATTTAGAGAAAACTTTATTTTTTCATTATTTTTTTGGCGACTGTTTTGCCATTGCTTTCGATTGTTAGAATGTAAATTCCTTTTGGAAGTGAAGCACCATTCCAAACAAATGATTTTTCGTTTTGAATTTGAGAGTGAATGATTTTTCCGGTCAAATCAGAAATTTTGAAAACATAATCTTCTTTCACACTTTCGGGAAGTTGTATATTTAATTCGTTTGTAAACGGGTTTGGGTAAACTGAGAAATCGGTATTGTTTATTTCTTCAATTCCCATCGTTGCTTGTTCTATTTTAAATGCGGGAGAAACAATTTGTTCCTGTCTGTTCCCGGCAGCATCGGTACAGATAATTTTCACATCGAACCAGGAATTGTCTTCGGGAACCATGACGCTTGTTAAAGATGCTTCGTAATAGTCACCAACACCAGGGGACTGAAAGTATTCCGGATATTCAATCAATTCAAGCTCTGTCCATTCTTCTTGGTTATAGGGGGCATAATAAAATTCCACAGAATTCCCGGGATTGTATTCAAAATAATTAGTACCATTAAACTGAAAATCTCCTGCAGCGAGCCGTACTGCCCCTTGGGAAGCAGAGATAAAACGATCGGTCATTTTACCGGAAGAATCCCGAAACTGAAGTTTTTGGAGTGTTGGGGGAGCGTCTTGTTCATCTGCATTATAGCTCAATTTTGTTACATTTTTTCCCGAAAGACCCTCTACTTCAACATAAGTATTAGTAAATGTAATTTCAAACTGACCTGAAGTGGGAAGCTCGAAATTAAAATAATCATCCCAACTGCCTGAAAAAATGATGCTTCCATTTTGCATTATCTCAACAGAAGTGGCAGACAAATCAGCGGGTCTTGCTTCTCCAAAACGTCCAAAATAATTGAAAGTTACACTGTTATATTCATTTAATAAAACAGCAGCTGTGACATTTATTGGAACATTTTCTCCTTGTACAATGTTTAGGTTTTCAAGAGATGAAAACTTAAACTTAGGATGAAAAGGTAAAAGAAGGTAGCCCTCATCATCTCTAAAGTATAAACTTAGATCACTATCGGAAGTATAAACCACATCATTTCCCTCTTTGACTAAAAAACTGCCTTTATTTGATGAATCATAAGGATTTATTTTTATACCGGGATTCACCAGTAGATTTAAAGGGTTATCATCGATTGGGTTGTTGAGGTAAATATTAAAGTGATCTTCCTGAGGGTTAAAATAGTTTGGGGTCCATATGCTCAGATTGTTGCCTGCGTAGACTCCGTCAAACCCAGAGTTAAAAGCAAATACAGGATAAACTGCTTCAGGAGGATTATTTCCGCCGAAGTTAATTTTTTCTTTATGATAAACCCAATCTCCCGGTTCGTTTTCAATCTCAACAGATTCACTTATTCCATTTAGAGGATTGTACTTCAGTGCGTAATACCTGTTGTCAGAGAATCCTGCACCTATCATCATTTGTAGTGCCGAATAGCGAGAACTCACATCATTTATATAAAAATTCCATACAGGATCTCCGCCAAATGGCTCATTCTCAGTATAATTAAAACTAAATAGAACAATAGGTTCGTTTACAGGGTTGAGATACAATGTACTATAAAAATTCACGAAAGAAGGAGCTCCCGTTTCCGGGTTAATAACTCCCGGATCCAATATGTCTCCATTCTCGTCATAGGTTTTGAAAGATATATAATTTGACGCTTCAGCTACATCTACATCTATTGTCATATCTGTTTCAATGTCAGTATTTTCTTTAATAACAATATGGTTTTGAGATTCCATGAAAAAAGTTATGATATCATAAACTCCGGTTTGTAGTTGAGCAACTACCGGATTAGTTCCTTCCCATATATAATAGTTAGCAACTTGCCCTGCTTCATCAATGAAGGCTACTACTATAAAATTATATTCAACAGATGGGTCAGCTGTAACATTAACGTTTACAGTAACATCATTCAGTACATTTTCTTCAGCATTTAGCGGATTTCTTTGGTTCGCCACATACATCTTTCCGTTATTTTCATCAAATACATTTGCATATTTGTCATCATTATAATGATGTTCATAATGTATAGTATTTTCCAAATCAACGTGTGATTTCTCTATGATTATTTGCTGTGCAAATAATCCGGTTTTTCCTGAGAGTATTAGAGTTAAGATTAACCACAGGAAATTCAAGTAAATTTTTTTCATAAAAGTGTGAAGTTTAAAATTATTCGGAAACAAGTTTACAGGAAATGATAATTCAAACCTAAAAACCGCTGTACCGAAAGTGTACCGAAATATAAAATAATGAAATTATATTTTACAAAACACTCATAATAAGATGATTATAATCCATCAAACCATTCGTATATGTCTACATCTTTTGGAATATGTAGTTTGTTTCTGATGATGTATTTTTTGTTTCTGACAGTTTGGGGTGCTCTGAATTTGTATCGGGCAATTTCTTTTGTAGGGATTTTTAATTTCAGCAAAGCACAGAATTCTATTTCGGAAGAAGAAATTTTAGGATTGATTGCTATGAGTTTTGAAGAGAATTCAGGAAAATATTCCTCAAAATAATTCATAAATGCCAAATCATTTTCTTTCAATGCGTTTATAATTCTTGAATAATCTTCTCCATCAGGCGTTTTCGAAATTTCTTCTAAATATTTTTGGCTGACCTTTTCTTGGCGTGAGAGAATCCTGTTTTTTCGTATTATGAAAATGACCAAAACTAAAAGAAATATAGATAATACAATCAAGGCATAAACAAAGGGTTTTGTATTTCCTTCTTTTTCTTTGCCTAAAAGATTATGAAGATAATCGTTCTGTTTTTTACTGATACTTAGTTCTAAAGAATCTCTTTTTAGCTGATATTTTTTGACATTCTCAAAATCATTCAGGCTATTGTAAACACCAATTATATCATCGTATAATTTTCGGTTGTTTATGTGGTTTTTGAAACCTTTTAATTTTTCCGCTTTCAACAAGTAAGAAAGAGCCTTATCATTGTTACCTTCATTGCCTGCAATTCTTCCTAAAATAGACAAGCTCAAAAATTTCACATCCTCATCATCTGTAAATAAAGAATGTTCAGCATAGTATTTAGCAGAATCATAATCAATGCTCATATAAGCAGAAGCTAAATTAGCATAACTTGTGTATTGAAATCCTTGCCTGATTGAATCGTTTAGGATTTTTGATTTTTCATTAATTGATTTTTTTACATACTTAATTATATCATCACACTCTCCTGTGATAAAACTGTATTTTGAAAAAGCAATGTAGAGGTCTGATCTTATCATATTTACAGCCGGATTTTTCCCATCCGTATTATTAAGGATTTCCATTCCCTCTTTTAAATGCACAAGAGCTTTTTGGGGCAGGTCGTTGTCTAAGTACACATCAGCTATATAAACTTTAGCCTGTGCCTGATAAAGAGCTGATTTGTATAGTTTCGCTTTTTCAAATAACAATTCCGCTATCTTCGTTTTATTTTCAAAAGCATTTGTTATATTATAATAGTGATATTGGATTCTTAGTGATTTCAACTCAGCTTCTTTCGCATTTGTTTTTTGAGCTTCTTTTTCAATTTTTTTAGCTTCAAGAAATGCTTTTTCAGGATTTGTTCTCGATAATTCAAAGTTTTCATTGGCTTTTTTTAACAATTCTTTTTGGGCAGTAGTTTGCTGAGAGAACAACAAGGCTGTTCCCAAAAAAAAAGTCAGTAATGTGACGATCTCTTTCATTATTCATTAAAATTAACAATTTTAAGTTTAGACAAAACAGAAAACCCCGCCGGATTTCTCAACGGGACTCATTAATTTATAAAAAACGAAAAGCCTTGTCAAGGTTTAAAACCTTGACAAGGCTAAGCCTCCCTCCCAAGTCAGGATTACTTCACGCTGAAAACCAACTTATTTTCGCCTTCTTTTTCAGGGAAATAATCGATCAGTACCACACTATTGTCGTGTACATTTCCTTTCAGAATTTCTTTTGATAACTCATTCAAAACATCCTGCTGAACGACTCTTTTCAAAGGTCTTGCTCCAAATTGCGGATCATAACCACGTTGCGAAATGTATTCCAAAGCTTCGTTTGTGATGTCCAATGTAATGTCTCGCTTCGCCAATTTTTTGGCCAATTCGTCAATCTGGATTTTCACAATTCCTGAAATTTGGCTATTGCTCAACGGTTTGAACAAAATCGTTTCGTCGATTCGATTCAAGAATTCCGGACGGAAATTACGTTTCAATTCTTCAAAAACTTGAGCTTTCGTTTTCCCATAAATTTCCTGAACATTTTCCGTTTTCAATTGCTCAAAATTTTCCAAAATGATGTGCGAACCAAAGTTCGAAGTCATAATGATAATCGAATTTTTAAAATTGACCACACGTCCTTTGTTGTCCGTCAAACGACCATCATCCAACACCTGTAACAAAATATTGAAAACGTCCGGATGCGCTTTTTCCACCTCGTCCAACAAAATCACCGAATAAGGTCTTCGGCGCACGGCTTCGGTCAATTGTCCGCCTTCATCATAACCGACATAACCCGGAGGCGCGCCCACCAAACGACTTACCGAATGCCGTTCCTGGTATTCACTCATGTCAATCCGCGTCATCGAATTTTCATCATCAAATAAAAATTCTGCAAGCGCTTTAGCCAACTCCGTTTTTCCAACTCCCGTAGGACCGAGAAACAAAAACGAACCAATCGGTTTTCCTTCGTCGCTGAGTCCCGCGCGACTACGGCGAATCGCATCGGAAACCGCTTGAATGGCTTCTTCTTGACCGATGACTCTTTTGTGCAATTCATCTTCGAGATGCAATAATTTTTCGCGTTCGCTTTGCAACATTTTATTGACCGGAATACCTGTCCATTTGGAAACGACTTCTGCAATATCTTCCGCATCTACGGCTTCTTTTACCATCTTTCCGGCGCCTTCTTCCGCCACTTGTTGTTCCAATTCTTGCAGCTTTTCTTCTTCTTTTTTCAAGGCTTCATAGCGA
Organism: Moheibacter lacus; assembly: GCA_040392505.1. Lineage (GTDB taxonomy): Bacteria > Bacteroidota > Bacteroidia > Flavobacteriales > Weeksellaceae > Moheibacter > Moheibacter lacus_A. Next base: position 6,831 of record JBEBVY010000074.1, read on the forward strand.
ATTCGGGCGACGGTTTCATAATCACCGGCTCGTTCGGCTTGTTCCGCTTGGATTTTCAATTCATCGATTTTCTTTTTGGCTTCCTGCACCTGATCTGCTTTTCCTTTTTCTTCCAGCCATTTGGCATTTAACTCGGTTCTTTGTTCCTGTAAATTGGCCAATTCTTCTTTGAGCAAATTCAATTTCTTTTCGTCGCCTTCTTTTTTAATCGCCTGAATCTCAATTTCTAATTGAATTATTTTTCGATCGATGATATCCAGTTCTTCCGGTTTCGAATTCATTTCCATTCGCAATTTGGAAGCCGCTTCGTCCATCAGGTCAATCGCCTTGTCGGGCAAGAAACGGTCTGAAATATAACGAGTTGAAAGCTGAACTGCTGCGATGATTGCTTCGTCTTTGATGCGAATTTTGTGGTGAACTTCGTACTTTTCCTTGATTCCTCTCAAAATCGAAATCGCCGATTCCTCATCGGGTTCTTCCACTAAAACCTGTTGGAAACGACGTTCCAAAGCTTTGTCTTTTTCAAAATATTTTTGGTATTCGTTCAAAGTCGTCGCACCGATTGCACGTAATTCCCCACGTGCCAATGCGGGTTTCAGGATGTTGGCTGCGTCCATGGCGCCTTCTCCGCCACCGCCGGCTCCAACCAAAGTGTGGATTTCGTCGATGAATAAAATGATGTCACCGTTTGAGTCGGTTACTTCTTTTACTACAGCTTTTAAACGTTCTTCAAATTCTCCTTTGTATTTGGCACCGGCGATTAACGCGCCCATATCGAGCGAAAACA
>JBEBVY010000075.1:0-7295 GCA_040392505.1 Moheibacter lacus
TTTGGATCGAATCCCCTACCAATCCGACTTTAAAAGTTTCGGACATTCAAAAAATATCGGAAATCGCAAAACCATTCGGTTCAATTGTCGTGGTGGACAACACTTTTGCAAGTCCCGTCGCACAACTTCCATTTGAATTGGGAGCCGACATCATCATTCACAGCGCAACCAAATACCTGGCGGGACATTCCGATTTGGTAGCCGGTCTGGTGGTCACCAAAACCAAAGAATTATCAGAAAAAATAAAATTTATACAAAACGCCACCGGAGGAATTCTCGGCCCGTGGGATTGTTTTTTAGCCATTCGTGGAATCGAAACGCTTGAATTAAGGGTCAGACAACAAAGCGAAAACGCAATCAAAATTGCAAAATATCTGACAACGAGGCAGGAAGTGGATAAGGTTTACTATCCCGGATTAACTACACACAAAAATCACGAAATCGCAAAAAAACAACAAAACGGGCTTTTCGGCGGCGTTATTTCTTTCAGTTTAAAAAATGATACGGTTGAAGCTGCTAATCAATTTGTTACATCGACAAAATATTTCAAACTGGCAGAGAGTCTGGGTGGTGTAAAAAGTTTACTTTGCCATCCTGCACAGATGACGCATGCTTCCATACCAAGAGAAAAACGACTTCAATCAGGTGTTCAGGATTCTTTGATACGTCTTTCATGTGGAATTGAAGATGTGGAAGATTTGATTAAAGATTTGGAAGCGGCATTGAATAAAAGAGAAAAATTGATATTTAAGGAGTGCTAACCAACGATTGGCCGGCGAATCACACAAATATTATATAAGACTTCTTCAGTTAATTAATAACCTAGCCGGCCAATTTTTAAATAATCAGAATTAAAAATGAAAAAACTAAATATAGGTTTATTTGGATTTGGCGTGGTGGGAGAAGGAATTTATCGTGTTCTTTCCGAAAAATCCCAACTCAATACCAGCATTAAAAAAATCGTCATCAAACATCCTGATAAACAACGAAATGCGCCGGCTGAATTATTTTCAACCGAAGCCGCTGAAATTCTAAATGATCCGGAAATCGACATAGTGGTGGAATTAATTGATGATGCTGATGCGGCCTTTGAAATCGTGAAAACGGCTTTGAACAAAGGAAAATCTGTCGTGAGTGCCAACAAAAAGATGATTGCGGAACATCATTTGGAACTGATTGATTTACAACGAAAAAACAAGGTTTCATTTCTCTATGAAGCGGCCGTTTGCGGGAGTATTCCTATTTTGAGGAATCTGGAAGAATATTATGATAACGATTTGCTGAATTATATCAATGGCATTGTAAATGGTTCTACCAACTACATCCTGACCAAAATGAAATCTGAAAACGAAACTTATGATAACGCGCTGAAATCGGCTCAGGAAAACGGATTTGCCGAAAGTAATCCGGCTTTGGATGTGGATGGAACGGATGCGGCCAATAAACTTTCCATCATCATTTTACATGCATTCGGACGATTGGTCTCACCCCGTGACATTCTGAAAAAAGGAATTACGGCTTTGAAAAATGAAGATTTCAAATATGCAGCCGAAAAGGGATTAATCATCAAGTTAATTGCCGGATGCAGTCTGGACGAAACCCAAAATTTAGTCCCGTCTGTGATTCCTACATTCATAGAAAAATCAAAAACCCTAGGGTTGGTCAATAACGAATTTAACGGGGTTCTGATAGGGAGTGCTTTGGCAGACGAACAGTTCCTATACGGAAAAGGTGCCGGTCGCTACCCTACTTCCTCAGCGGTTTTGAGCGATATTTCCGCACTTCGGTATGATTACAAATATGAATTGAGAAAAGGAATCAAAAACGGTTTTCACGGAGAATATTTGGCCGAAAGGAAATTTTATGTCGGTTTCAAACCGGATCAGCAAATTGACCTGAATTTTTTCCAAAATATAGAAGAATCTTATAAAAGTAAAGAATATGAATATGTAACCGGAACCATCCTCCTAAACGATTTGAAAAATTCCGGCTGGCTGGAAAATGAGGCGGTTTCGGTGATTTCTTTTTAAAACTTAAAGCTATGATTGAATATGATTTTAATTTCCTGCTAGAATTGGATGATTTAGAATTGGTTAACCAATATAACCGTTTGGTGACACATCAACCCAATGATAACCCCAATGACAAATTAAACGATGTCATTTACAGAGCCATGCTCACAAGGTATTTGGGAAAAACTTTTAAGTCGAGAAACTATAATCTGGAATATTTAAAGTCTCCGCTGAAAGATGGATTTTGTATCATTTCCTTCCAAAAACCCGTTTATTTAGAAGTGATTTTAGGAATCAAAACGCTTAAACCGATTGATTTAAATTAATTCATTTGAATGTTTGTTCTCGTTTTTCCCTTGCCAATTTTGCAAGGGATTTTTATTTTAAAATCCCCTCAAGTTTTCAAGTTTTAAAATATTTTCCTCAACTTTTTAACTCAGGATTTAGCATCTTTACAAAAATTTAGATCCATGAACCAAAAATTAATTTGGATTATAGTATACATAATCATTTTAGCCGCCTGTGTTTATATCATCATAAAAAGAAGTTTAATATTGCAAAATAGCACAGAACAAAACACTTTTGAATACATCGTCTTAATCTTTTTTATCTTATTCACATTCATCAATTTAAGGATTTTAATTAAACGAATAAAAGAATATAAAGAATGAAACTTTCCACGCTGCAAAATTCCTATCAAAATGAACTTCAATCGATTTATTCCAGTTCTGAAATCGATCGGATTTTCTTTTGGATTGCGGAGAAAATTTTGGATAAACCGGAACATATTTTAAGATTGGCTTTGGATGAAGAATGGCAGGAATTTGATGAAAAAAAGAATTTATTTTTATTTAAATTAATCCAGCTAAAAGAACACAAACCGATTCAATATATCCTGGGCGAAACAGAATTTTACGGCATGAGATTTTTTGTCAACGAAAATGTCCTGATTCCACGCCCAGAAACGGAAGAATTGATCGAGTGGATTTTAAATGATGTTGAAAATGCTGAGTTAAAAATACTCGACATAGGTACCGGAAGCGGCTGCATTCCCGTTGTTTTGAAGAATAATTTACCTAATGCAGCAATTTGCGCATTGGATTTTTCAGAAAAAGCCATTGAAATGGCTCAAATCAATGCGGAATATCACCAAACCGAAATTCAATTCCTTCAAAATGATTTCCTCAACATGGATTTCAAGGAATTGCCGGAATTTGACATCATCGTCAGCAATCCGCCTTATATTTCTGAATTTGAGAAATCAGCAATGGATGAAAATGTGGTGAAATTTGAACCGCATTTGGCTCTGTTTGTTCCGGACAAAAATCCATTGGTTTTTTATGAAAGAATCATTGAATTCGCGAAGCAAAAATTAAAACCCAACGGAAAAATTTATGTGGAAATCAATCAGAATTTAGCGAAGGAAACAAAAGAATTATTCCAAAATAATTTCGAAAATACAGAACTAAAAAAAGATATTTCGGGGAGTTTCAGGATGATAAAATCTTTTAACTAATACTTGATATGAGCAAATATAAATTATTGTTAATCAATTTATTGTTTAATTCATTTCTTATTGCACAAGAAATTCAACCAACCAATCCCAACGAGGCACCTTCCACTGTTTGGGCGGTGAGCAATGAGCTGGACGAGGCCTTGCTGGAAAAAGACACGGCAAGTCTTCAAAAATTACTTCATGATGATTTGATTTTGGGGCATTCCAATGGTTGGTGGGAAACAAAAGTTTCTTTGCTCAAAAACCTCCCCACCCAGAAAATTCACTATCAAGAATTTCAATCAATCGGCGAACCCGAAATTCATCATTCTTCTGAAAATTTAAAAACCATTACACGAAAACTTACTGCAATTGGAGAATTGGAGGATTATGATTTTGAAGTGGATCTAAAAATCATAGAATTATGGATTTACGAAAACGAAAGATGGCAACTTCTCGCACGTCAAAGCGTAGAAGTCGAATTTGATGAATAATTGATTACATTTGATTTATGATAAAATTACTTATTTTGCTCGTTCCTTTTTGTGCGATGGCTCAAACCGTTGGTGTAGAGGATTTACTGACGGCAGACACTTGGAACATTTCTTATAACATTTCACCGGAAGGAGAAAGAATGGACGAAGAAAGTCAGGAAAAAATACGTTCCAACTGGGTAAGATTTCTTAAGAACGGAACCTATGAAACGCCGGCTGGCGTCAGTGGAAAAACCATAGGAAAATGGACATATAACGCCGAAACAAACGCTATACATTTTGTCGAAAACGGTTCAAAATATCGGGCCATCATAGATGAAATCAGCGATATCAGTCTGGTTTTGGATTATGTCGATAACGGCGGATTTAAATTGGGGTTGATCCATTATGTCTATATTCCCAAAACAAAATCCAACGAGGAAACAACGCAACTGCTTACCTCCGGAAAATGGAATGTGATTTTAAAGCGTTATGAAGGGATGGAAGATAGAGTCCCGGCAGAAAACCTGGAGAACACTTGGTATGAATTTTATCCGGATGGAACTTATCAAAAATCGGAAGTCATTGACGAAGAAACCTTTACAAACGAAGGGACATGGTTTTTGGATGAGAATTTCCTATTGAATCTGGATGCCGGAGAAAACACCATTTATTCGGTAATAGGAGATAAATCCAAACTCATTATGACTACAACTTCCGGCGGATACAACACCATCGAAATGCGAAAAGCCAAAGAAATTAGTGATGAGATCCCTGAATAGTTAAATAAGCAATCACAAAACCAAAAAGGACCGTCAAAACCTTTTGGGCTTTGAATTTATGACTGTCTGTGCTTTCAAATAAAATCACCGTCGCGATATGGATAAAGATTCCGGCAACAAATGCGGATGCCTGGAGATGAAATTCCGCTAAAACAGTTTCTCCAAACAGAACACCTAAAGGTCCAGCCAATGCAAAGGCAAGCATAAAAAGAATCCGGTAGATTTTTTTGATTTTCATGTGTGATATCGCACCGTATAGCACCATGGAAATCGGAATATTATGAATGAAAATCGCCCAAAGTAAACTGTGCGAATGCTGGTGCATAACTGGCATCCCTTCAAAAAACGAATGCAGAAAAAGCCCTATGAAAATACTCAAGGGAAAAGTTTTGTTGTGATGCAAATGAACATGACCGTGTTCAGCCCCTTTACTCAGGGACTCTATGATCATTTGGAAAAAAAGTCCGCCCAGAACATAAAGACCTATCGTATGGTCATGGACTTCATAAACAGTCGGAAAAATTTCCAAAACAGCTGTAGCGAGAAAAAACGCACCGCTAAACGTCAATAAAAACTTGGATAAATTTTTATTTCCTACGAAAATTTGTCCCAATAAACTCCCGATAACCACCGAAAGTATCAATATCGAAATTTCAAACATCCCTACAAAAGTAATTCAATTCGTTAAAATCTTCATAAAAGCAAATATTATTATTAAATTCGTAGCTTAACACACGGAGCATGAGGATATTTTTACTTGTTATACTTTCTGTTTTTTCGATTTTTCTTTTTGGCCAATCAATTGACGTAAATCCCACTGCGTCTCCAGAAACTAGTTATAGCGCTGAACAACTGACATTTGAGGTTTTAATCGATGGTGGCGATTGTGCGGAAATTGATAATTTTGAAGTTACCGAAAATCCCCAAGCCCAATTTCCCAATAACAACAGAAGTTGGGGTTATTTTGAAAGAGGTTCAGCCGATTTTCCATTTGAAAGTGGGATAATTTTAACTTCCGGTTATGCGCGTAATGCAATTGGTCCCAGTGGAGCAAATGTAAGTGATGGAGATATGTTTACTTGGTTAGGAGATCCCGATGCAACGGCACTCATTGATTTACCCGGAGTAAGTAGTTATAACGTAACCATTTTCGAATTTGATTTTGTTCCTTTTGGAAATGAAATTTCCTTTAATTACATATTTGCCTCTGAAGAATATCCGGAATATGCATGTGGTTTTGATTACAATGACGTTTTTGGTTTCATTATCAGTGGACCCGGGATCGTAAACGACCCCGGATTGAGTGGTAAAAACATCGCACTTCTACCGAATGGAGAAACAGTTTCTATTCAAAATGTAAATAATATGGGATGTGGTGATGATACCTATTATGTCCCCGGCCCGTTTAACGATATAAAATATGATGGACGAACAATTCCTTTAACTGCTTATTCGGAAGTACAACCCAATCAAACATATCACATACGACTGTTAATTTCCGATGCCGGAGATGGAGGTTGGGATTCCGCCGTATTTCTCGAAGCAGGGTCTTTTAATTTAGGTTCTGTAATTGTAGATGAAGGAGGCGCAACTCTGGGTGAAGATGTATTGTTATGTGATTATACAGAATATACCATGACCGTTGAAGTTGCACTTGAAGAAGCTACTTTTCAATGGTATTTTAATGAAGAAATCATTCCCGGAGCAATCAGTCAATCCTACACCGCAACCACATCCGGTAATTATGCGGTACTGGTTACTTCCGGCGCTTGTCAATCTTGGGTAGATGTGAACTTATTATTCAGTACCTCTCCTGCTCTTTTGCAATCCCCAGTGGAAGATTTTGTCTGTACAGAAAATGGTGAGCATTCCTTTAATTTGGAAAATTATAACCCTCAAATTGCCGATTTAAGCAATGAATTTACTTATTACGTCACTTTTTCAGGTGCAGATACAGAAAACCCTTTTGAAGAAATACCCAATCCGGGAAATTATGAAGTAACAACTGCCGAAGGAATCGTAACGGTTTACGTCCGTGTGGAAAATCCGGATGGTTGTTATAACATCGCCGAAATCAAGCTAGAAGTAGGACAAGAACCGGAAACTGCTCCTGCAGATTATCCGGAATGTGATGACAATGGAGACGGTTTTGCCATTTTTGATTTGACCGCTCATGCAGAAGATTTAATCCTGTCCAATCCCGCCGGTTTGAACTACGAATTTTTTACGGATGCCGCTATGACCCAATTGATTCCGGATCCGGCCAATTTCACCAATACCATCATAAATACTCAGGTGATTTATGTGAGGATTTTCAATCCTGCATTGGGCGCAAAAGATTGTCCCACAACAGAAGAAATGACTTTGATTGTAGAAGAATTTCCTTTAATTCAGGCAGACGAATGGGCTGTTTGTGATAATTTAAACGATAATTCGGAATGGGTAGATTTGACCCTACACGAAATCGTCCAAACAGAAGGAATGGTCGTTACTTACGAATATTCTGAACAGGATGGAACGCCGATTGCTGATC
>JBEBVY010000076.1:0-7198 GCA_040392505.1 Moheibacter lacus
CATTGAAAAATCACCCAAAATTTCTCCGGTAAATAAAAATGCGGAAGTCCATCTGACTCCCAAAAAATCAGAAACTTCATACGAATATTCAGACCTGATGACCGAAACCCTGGCTCAAATTTATACCGAACAGAAAAAGTTTGACAAAGCCATCAGAGCTTATAAAATATTGAGTTTGAAATATCCGGAAAAAAAGGACATTTTCACAGATAAAATAAATGAAATCGAATCTTTATTGAATTCGAAATAGCCGAAATTTAGAATTTCTAACTTAGAGTCGAATCGATAATTCCATATTAATTTTGATAATTCTATAAAATTTTAGTTTCTTTGCAGACTAATTTTCAAGAAAAGATAAAAATGCAGACTTTTATATTTTTAATGATTGTGATCATTGCGGTTTGTGTCATCATAACTTTGGTTGTTCTTTCACAGAACCCTAAAGGAGGCGGACTTTCATCCACATTTGGAGGCTCAGGTGGCGGACAGATGTTTGGTGTACAGCGTACCAATGAATTTTTGGACAAAGCAACCTGGACATTGGCCGGAATCATCGTTGCCCTGATCATTACAGCCAACGTACTGATGGAGAATCCATATACTTCAAGCACAAATGTAGAAAGCGTTCCGGTTGAATTACCTCCGGTTCAAACAACTCCGGGTGCTGACGCACCTGCAACTCCTCCTGTAGAAACAGGAAATTAATTTAAATTGAATTTTTACGATATAAAAATCCTGACGATAAGTCGGGATTTTTTAATTTAAAGCAGTACCACAGGTTTTACAAAAATTGGCTCCCACTTCATGATTGGAATCATGACAATGTTGGCAGACCTGCGTATTACGATCCGGTTCATTTTTGGAAGCTCGCATCACTTCTGAAGAAACAATCCCCGTCGGAACGGCAATCACGCCATAACCGATTATCATCACAATAGAAGCTAAAAATTTACCAATTCCCGTCACCGGAGCAACATCTCCGTAACCAACCGTGGTAAGTGTCACGATGGCCCAATATATGCTTATAGGAATACTCGTAAAGCCTGATTCAGGGTGACCGCCTTCCACCGCATACATGATGGAACCTATGACCACCACAATCAAAACCACAAACGCAAGAAACACAACTATTTTTGCACGGCTCTTACGCAGTGCAATCAACATGGTATATCCGCCGCGGTTGAACTGTGTCAACCCGAAAATCCGGAAAATCCGGAAAAGACGTAAAATCCTGATGCTCGATAAATATTTCGTATGCGGATAAATAATACCGAGATAAGTAGGCAATATGCTCAATAAATCGATGATTCCGTAAAAACTGAAAAAATAACGCCAGGGTTTGCGTACACAATATAACCGGAAACCATATTCAATCGTAAAAATTGCCGTTACGATCCATTCCAATATCACCAATAATTTATGATGTTTGGCATTGATCATCGGGACGGATTCCAACATTACCAATGCCACACTTATCATGATGAAAAAGAGTAAAATGACATCAAATAACTTTCCGTAGTAGGTATCCGCTTCAAAGATGATTTCAAAGATTCTATCTTTGCGTCGATTCAATTTCGACTTTTCCATTTTTGGAAAAAACAACTTATCAATCAAATTCATTTCCCGTAAATTTGTATAACGAATGTACACAATATAAATGAAATTCCCGCCGAGGTTGAAACCTACCGGGCTTTTATAAAAAATAATTATCGGATGAAATCTATATTGATCTCGGGCGCTTCAGGACTGGTAGGAAAAGCACTTTCCAAAAAATTAAAAGAAAAAGGCTATGAAGTCAGACAGCTTTCCCGGACTAAAAAACAGGGAACGTTTTTTTGGGATCCTGCCGAGGGAAAAATAGAGGAAAAGGCTTTTGAAAATTTAGACGGCATCATCCATTTGGCAGGTGCTCCTATTTCCAAACGCTGGACAAATTCCCATAAAAAAGAAATGTATGAAAGCCGTGTAAATACAGCTCAATTATTATTTAATTACACAAAAAATTTAGGCATAAACCTTGGAACTTTTATTTCGGCTTCCGGCATCAATTATTATGGAACACAAACCACATCTGTTGTTTACAAAGAAACAGATAAGCATAGGAATGATTTTTTGGGAAGTCTTTGTTATGATTTAGAAAAAACTGCCGACTCTTTTTTAACCTTAGACACCAGAGTTTGCTGCGTAAGGACTTCGGCGGTTTTATCCACAGAGGGCGGTGTGCTAAAAGAATTGATGCCCCTGGTAAAAAAAAATATGCTTACGGTGTTGGGAACTGGAAAACAAATCCTTCCCTGGATACACATTGATGACATCGTAGGAATTTATATTTATTTATTGGAGAATGAAAATATGAGCGGAGCCTATAATGCTTGCGCTTCCGAAATCATCACCAACAAAGAATTCACGCACCAATTGGCCAAAAATACATCCTCCAAAATCATTTTCCCGGCAGCTCCAAAGTGGCTATTAAAAATGGTGCTGGGTGAAATGTCAGGAATTCTAATCGAGGGAAGTGCCATTTCCAATCAGAAAATAAAAGAAGCCGGATATACGTTTCAATATGAAAATCTAGATGCAGCCTTCTCTCAATTATTCCAAACAAAAAACCGTTGAAAAATTCCAACGGTTTCTTTTTATATTCAAAATCTAATTAGTTTTCGTCCTGATTGCGTTGCAAAAGAAATTTATAAATCAATCCTCCGACCACACCTCCGACTATCGGTGCCAACCAAAACAACCATAATTGCGACAAAGCCGTTCCTCCTACAAAAAGCGCTTGGGAAGTAGAACGCGCCGGATTTACCGAAGTATTGGTAATCGGAATAGAAATCAAATGAATGAGCGTCAAAGCCAAACCGATTGCGATACCGGCAAATTTACCGTTGGCCCATTTATCGGTCGCTCCCATGATTATGATTAAAAAGAACGCTGTCAATACTGATTCTGCCAGAAAAGCGGCACACATGCTATAACTGCGACCGGCATAACCTGCCTGGTCATAAAAATTGGTTGCAAATGCTCCAACTCCTTCTGTAGTAAAAGCGCCCGCCCCATCTAAAATAGCCCATAAAACTGCGGCGGCGCCTATTGCTCCTGCAACTTGGGCTACCACATAAGGAATTAATTCTTTGGCAGAAAACCGTCCTCCGGCCAACAAACCAAATGATACCGCCGGGTTGAAATGTCCTCCGGAAATATGTCCCACGGCATAAGCCATCGTCAGAACCGTCAAACCAAAAGCCAGAGCGACTCCCAATAAACCAATTCCTAAATCCGGTACTCCGGCAGCAAAGACTGCGCTACCACAACCTCCAAACACCAACCAAAAGGTACCGAAGAATTCAGCAAAATACTTTTTCATGTGCAATTTTTTTAAATGATATAAAGTAAATTTAGAAAATTTTAACAAATTTCCAAATCTTTAAAGCGAAAAATACTGCTATAACCTTTTGATGCAAAATAATTTAGAATGCCTTCCCTGGCCGTTACCAAAACAAAATCACCACCCCAGGCACCCAGACTTTTTACGCTTCCACCATAATCCGAAAAATACAAATCTTTCACCTTTGGAATTTCTAAATGTTCCGATAAAAGGTTCTCATGTAAATCGATCAAATTCTCAAATTCCTGTAAAGAATCTGCCTTAATTATTTTTCCTGTTAAAGCCGAAATCTCTGCTACAAGTGAAAGATTTTTGGGTTTAGATTGATAGGTTTGGGAAACACTGATTTGAGTATCTTGTTTCTGATTCAGATAAACAAAATACAAATCCTCTTTTAATTTCGGTGGAAATTTTACCCTTTCAATTTTTATTTTTCCATCCTTGATATGATACAGAATCGGATAATCACGGCCGGCACAAGCGATGTCATAACCACTCGTGTTGAAAGTCAATTTGTTCAATTCAAATGCATCCACTCCCGAAAATTGAGCCAGAAGATAAATCAACGTTGAACTGCTCCCCAATCCCCAATCCTTTGGAAATTCCAATTGGGTTTTGCAATGAATATTACGGGTTTGGTTTTGAAAGAATTCCGGATTTAACTTTTCGATTGCGCCAAAAATCTCCCATAATTTCGAAGCAAATTTTGCATCAGAACTTTTCAAAAGCGAAAGGGATTTCAACTCAAATTCAGCCGAAAACCAAAGCGAATGATCTTCCAAAAATGCTTCCCAAACCAAAACCGGATTTTCAGTTTTTTCGGCATAATTTACTTCCAAAGTCTGCCCATATTTGGTCGGAATAGCAAAGGAAAGTCCTCCATCCAGCACCGTGTATTCGCCCGCAATCAATAGCTTTCCATTTGCTCTGAAAAAGTTCAAAGTTTATAGTTTCAAATTTTACTCAACAATTCATTCACTCAAACACTTTCCCACTCAAGAAGCAGTCGCCGAACTCGTAATAGCATTGGCATCAATCTTTCGAATCAATCCTTGCAAAGTATTGCCCGGACCGACTTCTATGAATTCCATTGCTCCGTCTTTTATCATATTTTGCACGGATTGTGTCCATTTTACCGGAGCGGTCAGCTGCACAATCAGATTTTTTTTGATTTCTTCCGGATTGGTCACGGCTGTTGTGGTTACATTCTGATAAACCGGACAAATCGGATTTTTAAATTCCGTTTGGCGAATCGCTTCCGCCAACTCATCTTCCGCAGGTTTCATCAAAGGTGAATGAAATGCGCCGCCCACCGGTAATATCAAAGCACGACGAGCTCCCGCTTCTTTTAGTTTTTCACATGCGAATTCAACGGCAGGGACTTCACCCGAAATCACCAATTGTCCAGGACAATTATAGTTTGCCGGAACCACGATTCCTTCTATTTCAGCACAAACTTTTTCCACAATTTCATCATCCAATCCCAAAATAGCCGCCATGGTGCTTGGCTGCATTTCACAAGCTTTTTGCATGGCCATGGCACGTTTGTACACCAAATTCAATCCCGATTCAAAATCTAAAGTTCCGTTGGCGACCAGAGAGGAAATTTCTCCCAGAGAATGTCCCGCCACCATATCGGGCTGGAAATTCTCAAGTGTTTTCGCCAAAATTACCGAATGCAAGAATACGGCCGGTTGGGTCACTTTTGTTTCTTTAAGTTCGTCTGCCGTTCCTTCAAACATGATTTTGGAGATTTCAAATCCCAATTGTTCGTCAGCTTTTTGAAATAATTCTTTTGCCAGAGCGGAATTATCGTAAAGATTTTTTCCCATTCCTGTAAATTGGGCACCCTGACCGGGGAATACGTATGCTTTCATTGAGTTGTTTTATTTAAAAAATAAATGTAAAAAAATTATTTTGCTTTCTTTTCTTTTTCATTCTCCCACATTTTGGAAAGAAAAAGATAGCGCTTGAAAACGTGGTGTGCATGCAGTTTGGAAATGATATAACCCTCTCCTCCATCCAAAATCCCCATGCGTAAAACATAATGGTGAACAAATCGAAACCATGGTTTGACCCAAAAATGAAAAACATTGGGTTTCAGCTTTTTAGCAAATAATTCTTTGGCTCTTAAGATGGAATATTGCGTAAGTTTCCGGTCATATTCTTCTACGGAATAATAGGAATAATGGTCCAGTTTATTTTGTAAAAACTTCACTTTTCCTTTGCTGTCGATGAGTTCATGAACCAATCGGCCTTCACCATAACGGTTTTTGGATTTTCTAAACAACCGAATCGCCTTATCGTTCTGCCAGCCCGATCGTTTGATGTATTTTTCCATGAAATAAAAACGGCGGTACACAAAAAAAGCATCGGCTTCCGCTTTATTGATTTCGTCCATCATTTCAAAAATCAAAGCTTTTGAAATCCGTTCATCGGCATCAAAAAATGTCACCCATTCATTTTGTGCCTGGTCTATGGCAAAGTTTTTCTGCGAAGTGAAATTGTCAAACTTTCTTGTGATAAAGGTAACTTTCGGATGTTTTTTGGCGATTTCGGCGGTGCGGTCTGTACTTTCAGAATCCACAATGACGATTTCGTCTGCATACCAAGCTTCATCCAAAAATTTCTGAATGTTCCTTTCTTCGTTATAGGTAATCAACAAAGCAGAAATTTTTGGAAGATCCTGTTTGAATTCGTCAGGTAAATCGATTTTCCCAAAATTGTTCTGCAAAAATTTGTCGGTCTCCGTCCTTACATAGGGATAGTTCAATTTTTTATAGTATTTGTGGGTATTTCTTAATAATTGTTTGACGGTAGAATTGTCCACCGATTTTTTATCCAAATCCTGAAAATGCACACTGACATGATGCAATCCATCTTCAAAACATCCCCAGTCCGCCGGGAATTTATGGGGAGAATAAATACTGAAAGTAGGGATATCCAGGGCTTTTGACATGTTTACCGCTCCTCCTTCGTTGCCCAAAAAAGCATCGCAATGATACAGAATTTTCAAAAATTCACGTACCGATTTCCCCATCACTTCCGGATAGATTTTTTCAGTCGAATCCAGTCCGGCCAGGATTTTATCGACCGTACTTTGTTGGCTCGGAATATAATTGAACAACAAATTGAAATCGTAATATTTCTGTATATGCGAAATCAATTGAATCATGTATTCAATCGGCCAGGATTTCTCCTCGCTGCTCCCCAAAATCCCGATCATCAAAGTCTTTCGGTTCAAATCTAAATGAGCCGCTTCCAAAATGGCTTTTCCTTCTTCTATTTCTTTTTCGGTCAGATAAATTTTGGGGTGTAGTGCCAGCGAAATCTTTTCATCCATCAATGGATCGGCGAGTGAAACCCGGTTATCTATAGCTGTACAGGAAGTTTCATCAGATGGAATGGTCGTTTTCTCAACGACATCCGTGTAAATGTGTTTGAAAAATGGTTTGTCATAGCTGATGCGTCTTTTGGCACGAGATTTAAGGACGATGAACCGACTTTGAAGTTTGGCATAAGGATCCAAAACGATATCATAATTCTCCTGTTTAATTCGATTAGCATATTGATTGAGAACCGAAATCTTTTTCAACTTTTTTTCTTCAAACGAAATGATTTGATCTATAAATGGATTATTCTCCAAAACCGAAACAGCCGGTTTATAACAGAAAAAATGAACCTCTATTTCAGGATATATTTGTTTTAGATTTTCAGCTATCACGGAAGAAGTCAAAACATCGCCGATGTATTTGTTTTGCAAAATCAGTGCTTTGATTTTACCTGAAACAAATTCTGAATCCGTTTGATTAT
>JBEBVY010000077.1:0-7162 GCA_040392505.1 Moheibacter lacus
CTTTGCGTGCAACGATGATTTTATTGTCAGAAACATTGATTTCATCATATTCGGCAGGAATGTACACTTTTCCATCTTTTGAAAGCAGACCCCATTTTTCATTTTCGCTGAATTTCGCCCAGCCCTGATAAAAAGGTTTGATGTCTTTGTAAGTCGGTTCAAGGATCACTTTTCCTTTTGTATCCATGAAACCAACTTTTTCACCTTGTCGGATAAATGCTATTCCATCCTCAAAATCATATTTTTTGTCGCTTTGTGGAAAATCATCCAGCGATTTGCCTGATTTGTCGATGTAAAACCAGTTTTTATTGGATTCAACTAAAGCAATTCCGCTGTTGAAAGCTTTTACGCGGTCAAATTGAGGTTCAATTACCATTTTTCCAGATGGATCTATAAATCCCCATTTTCCGTCCACCAATACGGCAGCCATTCCGTCGGAGAAATTTCCGGCTTGTTTGAACTCAATCGGAATCACGATTTTTCCTGATTTGTCCATAAATCCAAATTTTTTGTCATTTCCTACCACAGCCAATTCCTGTGCGGAAACGCATCCTATCAACAGGGAAAGGATAAAAATGAAAGTTGTTTTCATAAAAAGAAGTTTTTAGTAGTTAATTTTTTAATTCATGATATAGGATTTGATCTTTTGCAGCTCCGGCGACAAAACGATATCCTCCTTAAAAGTAGGAACTATTTTCCGTATATCCTGATAAATTTCCTTGGCTTTTGGGGACAATTTATCATGGCATTCCAAAAAGTCAATTGCCTGAATCAAAGTCAGCAACTGAATGGAAATGACTTCAAACGAATTCTCAATTACTTTTTTGGTAAGCAAAGAAGCATTTGTCCCCATGCTGACTACATCCTGATTGTCTTTGTTGTTCGGGATGCTGTGGATGTACATGGAGGTCGAAAGCGTTTGGTTTTCGGCTGTAGTTGAGGTGGCCGTAAACTGTGCGCCCTGCATCCCGAAATTCAATCCCAATTTTCCTAAATTGACAAATGCCGGAAGGATTTCATTTAAATCGGGATTCAATAAATAATTCAATTGTCTTTCCTGCAACATGCTCAATTTCGTGATGGCAATTCTTAATTTATCCATTTCGAAGGAAACATAATCCCCATGGAAATTTCCTCCGTGGTAAACATTTTGGGATTCCACATCCACAATCGGATTATCGTTTGCGGAATTCACTTCTTCCACCAAAATCTTTTTGGCGTTTTCGATAGATTCGTAAATCGGTCCTAAAATCTGTGGAACGCAACGGATGGAATAATATTCCTGTAATTTGTCCTTGAAAATTTCTTCCTGCACTTTACCGTTGTAAAGATGTTCCGCTCTTTTTCTGATCAATTGGCTTCCGGAAATAAATTCGCGCATACGGGCAGCGATTTGTTGTTGGCCCGAATGTTTTTTGGTCGAATTTAATTTCTCCGACAAATGGTCATCATAAGCGCCCATGATTTCATTGATCAAAGACGAACAGGAAATGGCCCAATCCAATAATTTTTCTGCTTTGATGATATTGATGATGCCAACTCCCGACATGACAGAAGTCCCGTTCATCAGTGCCAATCCTTCTCTCAGATGAATTTTCAGCGGTGTCAAACCTTCCGATTCAAAAACATCTTTCGTGGCCCTTTTCTCTCCTTTAAAAAACACTTCGCCTTCACCGATTAATATCAAAGCCAGATGCGCTAACTGCACCAAATCGCCGCTTGCACCCACTCCGCCGTGCTGATAGATCACGGGAATGATGTTGCGGTTGATGAGTTCTTTCATCAATTCAACGGCAGAAATATGAATGCCGGAATGACCCAGCGAAAGCGTATTCAACCTTGCAAGCATGGAAGATTTCACATAAGACTCCGGTAAAATTTCACCTAATCCGCTTGAATGACTCCGGATGAGGTTATACTGTAATTGAATTCGATCCTGATCGTCAATGCGGTATTGCGCCATAGGACCAAAGCCGGTATTGACTCCGTAAATGATTTTGTTTTCAGCAAAATCGGTCAAAAAATCAAAGCTTTCTTTTATCCTTTTTTGGATGGGTTCTGAAAGCTCAATTTTCTCATTATCAAATACAACCTTTTGAAATTCTTCCAGCGTAATAGAACCTTTTATTTGAATCATAACAATTAACTCTATATTTTTTAAAGAGAGGAGGCAAATTTAAGAATATCTGTTAAATTTGGTGAGAATTAGGACTTAAATAAAAAATGAAAACAGAAAATGTTGATGTGCTGATCATCGGCGCAGGACCCTCAGGCGCAGTTGCCGCCTCCATTTTACACCAAAACGGAATCAAAATTAAAGTAGTCGAGAAACAGAAGTTTCCCCGATTTGTCATTGGAGAAAGCCTGATTCCGAGGTGTATGGATAACTTTGATGAAGCCGGATTCATAGAAGGCGTATTGGAAAAAGGATTTGAAAAAAAATTGACGGCCCGATTTTTACGCGGAGACGAAGTTTGTCATTTTGATTTCAGTCAAAAATATACAAAGGGCTGGGATTGGACCTGGCAAATGCCCCGTGCGGAATTCGATAAAACCCTTACCGATATTCTGGAAAGCAGAGGAGTGGAAATTGAATTTGAAACAACGGTTGAGAATGTGGTGTTTAATGGATCAGATTCCATCACCACCGTTTCTAATGAAAATGGAACCAAAGAAATTCATGCCAAATTTATCATTGACAGCAGCGGATACGGAAGGGTTCTTCCGCGTTTATTTAACCTGGATGTGCCGAGCTCACTTGACCCAATGTCGGCAATTTTTGTTCATTTAAAAGACAAAAGAAGACCCCAAGGAGTGGAAGGAACACAAATCACATTTGATGTGCTTTCACAAAAAAACTGGTTTTGGGTAATTCCTTTTTCTGAAAATGTTTCCTCGCTTGGATTGGTTGCGCCAAAAGAATACCTGGAAGCAATTGATAAAGGCGATAATGCCGAAACTTTCCGTGAAATCATCCGTCAATCTGATTATTATAGAGAGCGTTTTGACGGACTTGAGTTTTTGTTTGAACCCAAAAAATTGGTGGCTTATTCATCAGCCGTTAAAAAATTATATGGTCCCGGATATGCTTTAACCGGAAACAGTGCCGAATTCCTCGATCCGGTATTTTCCTCAGGAGTTTGTTTTGCTTCGGAGTCGGGAGCCACTGCCGCCCGTTTGATTTCCAAACAACTAAAAGGCGGAACAGTGGATTGGGAAAAAGAATACGAAGAATACATCATGGAAGGTGTAGGGGTATTTAGGTCTTACGTGAAAACCTGGTACACAGGTGAATTACAACGATTGTTTTTCCATCCCGAAGTAAATGAAGACATCAAAAGCAAACTTTGCTCAGTGTTGGCCGGATATGTCTGGGACAAAACCAATCCGTTTGTATCCAAGCACGACAGAGCAGTTCAGGCAATTGCTCATGTTTTGACCTGATGAGCTTTTCGGTAAAATATATAATCGTTTGGATTGGGTTCTTTGGACTGATTTCCTGTGCGTCTTATAAGGAATTACCAAAATTTGATTATCCGGTTGAAACTTTTTCCGAAAAAATAGATTCGGGCGATTTCCGGATGTACGGAAAAAACGTTCTACACAAAAACACCTACGGAATCTGGGAATTGTACGTGGAAGGAAATCCACTCGAGAGAGGGATTGGCAACGGAAAACTGACCGAAAATTTAATTTATAAACAAGAAGAAACTTTTGTTTCCAAAATAGAAGAATTGGTTCCTTCTAAATTTCAACAAGGCCTTGTTAGGAGTTTTCTGAAATTCTTTAACCGAAAACTGGACCATCATATAACCGCCGAATACAAAGCGGAAATCTACGGGATTTCCAAATTCACTTCCGATGAATTTGACTTTGTGGCGCCGGTTTATTGGCGGACTTTGTATTTTCATGCGGCGCATGACATTGGCCATGCTTTGCAGGATTTGGCCATGGTCGGCTGTACTTCTTTTGCGGCTTGGGGAAGTCATTCGGCAGACGGAAAATTAATACTCGGGAGAAATTTTGATTTTTATATCAATGAAGGATTCTCTGAAAATAAAATCATCGCTTTTATCAATCCCGATGAGGGATTCAAGCATGCCATCGTTACTTGGCCGGGTTTTGTCGGAGCGGTTTCCGGGATGAATGAAAAAGGATTGACCGTTACCATAAATGCAGGAAAATCATCTGTTCCCTTAAAAGCCAAAACCCCGATTTCGCTGGTTAGCAGAGAGATTTTACAATATGCATCCAATTTCGAAGAAGCCATAGAAATTGCCAAAAAACGGGAAGTTTTTGTTTCCGAATCCATTATGGTGGGAAGCGCCAAAGAGAAATCCGCAATTTTGATTGAGGTTTCGCCAAAAAAAATGGATGTTTATCAGGTCGAAAGCTCAGCGGAACTTTTGGTTTGTTCCAATCATTTTCAAAGCGAAATCTATCAAACGGACAAAAAGAATTTGAAAGCGATAGCAGAATCGCATTCACAATATCGGTTTGACCGAATGAATGAATTGATCGGTGAAAATCCAAAAATAACTCCCCAAATCGCAGCCGATTTTTTACGAAACAAAGAAGGTTTGAATGATCTGAAAATAGGATTGGGAAATGAAAAAGCCATCAATCAATTGTTGTCCCACCATGCTGTAATTTTTCAACCGGAAGACCTTTTGATGTGGGTTTCCGCCAATCCTTATCAACTCGGAGCATTTGTCGCCTATGATCTGGATGAGGTTTTTGAGGAAATGGAAAATTCGAAGCAGAAAGACATTATTTTTGAGGAAGAATTAACGATTCCGGAAGATGAATTTGTACATTCGACCGAATTCAAAAACTACATGGAATTCAAATCAGAATTAAAAAAAATCCAATCTGAAATTGAAAATAAAGCAAGTATTTCTGATGAAGAATTAAATGCTTTTATCCAATTAAATCCTGAGTTCTGGCTGGGTTATTTTACTGTGGGCGAATATTATTTCCAACAAAAAAATTATGAAAAAGCGCTGGAAAATTATAAAATTGCCTTGCAAAAAGAAATCACAACTTTACCCGATCAAGAATTGATTCGTCAACGAATACAAAAATGTGAAAGAAAAATAAAATGATTCCAATTCCAAAAATAGAAACCGAAAATTTAGCCGAAATCAAAGCTTTTCAGGAGGAGAAATTGAAAGATCTTTTGGTGTATTTGGAACAGCATTCGACTTATTATGCTGAATTATTTCAAAAGGAAAACATCGCAATAGAAGAAATTCGTTCTTTGGAAGATTTGGTGAAATTACCGTTGACCACCAAAGATGATTTGCAGACATACAACGATCGGTTTTTATGTGTGGAAAAATCCGAAATAGCGGATTATGTTACCACTTCCGGAACTTCGGGGGATCCGGTTTTGGTCGCATTGACCGATCAGGATTTAGACCGTTTGGCCTATAACGAGGAACTTTCCTTTCAGTGCGCCGGACTAAATAAAAACAGCATCATTCAACTGACCACGACCATAGATCGTCGTTTCATGGCCGGATTGGCTTATTTTCTCGGTGCCAGAAAGGCCGGAATCGGCATGATACGGGTCGGGTCGGGCGTGCCGGAACTGCAATGGGATACGATAAAAAGAGTGCAACCCGATACTTTGATTTGTGTGCCTTCTTTTTTATTGAAAATGATCGAATACGCCGAATCCAATGGAATTGATTTAAAAAAATCAAGCGTAAAAAAGGCGATTTGCATAGGAGAGCCTTTGCGGAATCAAGATTTTTCGTACAATATTTTAGCGAATCGGATTTTGGAGAAATGGCCATTGGCGCTTTTTTCAACCTATGCTTCCACCGAAATGGGAACCGCTTTTACGGAATGTGAGGCAGGAAAAGGAGGTCATCTTCATCCCGAATTGATCATTTGTGAATTTTTGGATGAAAACAATCATCCGGTGCCGGAGGGTGAACCGGGCGAATTGGTCATTACCACTCTGGGCGTGGAAGGCATGCCTTTGCTGCGATATAAAACGGGCGACATCGTTCAGCCGCATCATGAGAAATGCAGCTGCGGCAGGACAACTATGCGGTTGGGGCCATTGGTAGGAAGAAAACAACAGATGATCAAATACAAAGGAACCTCTTTGTATCCACCATCTCTACTGGATTTATTGAATGATTTTGATGAAGTGAAACATTATGTAATCGAAGTTTTTTCAAGCCAAATCAATGAAGACGAAATCCAGGTATTCGTTTTTTCAACAGACGAAACCGATGAAATGATGGACAAATTAAAAGACCGATTTCGAGCAAAAGTCCGCGTGAGTCCCAGGATTTTATTTGTTTCGGAACCGGAAATTCTGAAGATTAAATTTCCGGAGAATTCCAGAAAAGCGGTGACTTTTGTGGATAAGAGGGGAGTTTGAGTAAAACAGGGGTGGAGTGATTGAGTGGTGGAGTGATTGAGTGGTGGAGTGATTGAGTGGTGGAGTGATTGAGTGGTGGAGTGGTGGAGTGATTGAGTAAATTTGAAACTTTCCCTACAAAGAATTCAAATAATTCAAACTTACATTTTACGCTATACAATTATAATCTATATAAACAGTAAAATTCTCAACTACCAATTAATCAGCCATCCAGCCACTTCATTGCAACGGACAACGAGAACTTCTGCCCTCGTGAATTTTTAAATGAGAAATCTTGGTATAATATTTAGGTGAAAGGCGATATTTTCTTAATTTTGCACACCGTTTACGCAGAATTCACAAAAACTTTACAGATGGAACAACAAGCACTATTATTTTCTACCCGAGGAAGCCAGATTTTGGCTGAGAAAATTGCCGACCACTACGGTGAAAAATTAGGAAAACTGAAAATCGTGGATTTCAGTGACGGAGAATTTCAGCCTGCTTTTGAACAATCGGTAAGAGGTTGTCGGGTGTTCCTAATCGGATCGACCTTTCAACCGAGCGATAATCTGATGGAGCTCTTGTTGATGTGTGATGCGGCAAAACGCGCTTCTGCCGATAAAATTACGGCGGTCATTCCTTATTTCGGATTTGCCAGACAAGACAGAAAAGATGCGCCGCGTGTTCCAATCGGAGCCAAATTGGTAGCCAAAATGTTGGCAGCCGCAGGTGCAACCCGTGTGATGACCATGGATTTACATGCCGATCAGATTCAGGGGT
>JBEBVY010000078.1:0-7038 GCA_040392505.1 Moheibacter lacus
AATTCAAAATCAATTCAAGGTATAAATTTAGCATTTATTTATACATCGAACTTCCGTCCGGATTTGTGATAGTCAGTAAGATCGCAACTATTTGTCCTTAAGCATTTGAATCAATTCATCTTTTCCCTTCAAACGCTTTTAACAAGAGAAATTTATTTTAAAATAGACAGTTTTATTTTTGGGAATTCTTATTTTAGTGTCGTTATGTGTTGTAATTTTATTTTTGGTTCCCAATAGTTGGGGTATTGGAGGTTATTTTGACTGCCATGCAATATGTTTCCCCTCAATTTAATTATGAATAGTAAACTTAAAATATATCTAATCCTATTCATCTACGCACTTTGTTTTATTTATTTGTGGGGGGAATGTTTCAGGGGTCATGATTCAAATCAAATTACTTGTGGGATTGGACTTGTTTTGACTTTTGTTTCAGCTTATTTTATCCAAAAACAGTATGATTTCAAACTAGATGTATGGCAAAAACTGTTTTTAGTTATACTTATGATTGGACATTCTTGTTATTTTTTTTGGAATGATGGTCTTCGTATTTTTTTATTCAGCCCGTTTTTTTTAGCGATACTATTTTTAATTTTTAATTTTTTTGTATTCAAAGATCTAAGAAAATTTTATAACAATATTTTCTTTGTGCTTCTTACCATAACCTTTACAAAAAGCTATTTTTCAGGATATCATTCTTATTATTGGGGTGCTGTAAATGAAAGATCAATTATAATTGATGGTTCAGGAAATAATTTACAAGAAAAAAGACAAGAAGTTCCAAATGAATCAGTAGATATATCTTCATTTTCATTCTTAGATATAAAATCTGATACAGTTAATATTCACTCCAATAAATCCTTCATTTTTATTGAAACATGGAATGAGGACTGTTATCCATGTAAAATTGCTATTAAGGAATTAATTCCGGTTTTAGATTCCATGAACCATAAAATTGAAAGTTATTTCATTTATGAGAATAAGAAATTTGATAAAAATGTGTTTATACAATCCACAATGAATATACAAGAACTATCCAGTCAAAATGTTTTGGCAGACTATAATCAGGCATTTTTTACATCGATGAAGATGACGGCTTATCCTACCTTTTTTGTGATTGATAACGAAAAGGGGAAGATTATTTATATGTCGATTGGTTATGGTGGTAAGTCAAGTAGGGAAATGTGGATTAAAAAACTAAAAGAAATTTCTAAAATGTAATATAAATCGGTTCTGATAAACTTTGAGCCGATTTTTATTTATAGATCGAACTTCCATCCAGGTATTCCCAAATATTCAACTAAAATAAGTTCCCAAATCAAGAACTTTTTATATATTTGTAAATCAGATGATGAAATGGAAAGAATTTTTGCAAAAAGTACGTTGCGGGAGTTCTGGATAAAGCACCCAGACGTGGAACAGTACCTGAAAACTTGGCATGATACGGCTAAAAATTCTGATTGGAAAAATCCCAATGACGTGAAGCAAACCTACGCCAATGCAAGTATTTTAAAAAACAGTCGAATTGTATTCAACATAAAGGGAAACAATTACCGATTAGTTGCGAAGTTCAATTTTGAAAAACAATGGATTTTCATACGTTTCATAGGAACACACTCGGATTACGATAAAATTGATGCTGACACAATTTAAAGAAGAAAAAAATGAAAATAAAACCCATAAAAACAGAAGCCGATTATCAGGAAGCTTTGTTGTGGCTTGAAAAAATATTTGATGCGGAAATCGGGACGCCGGAAAGTGATCAAGCCGATATTTTGGGACTTTTGATTGATGATTACGAAAGGAAACATTATCCGATCGAAGCGCCCGATCCCATTGAAGCTATTAAAATCCGCATGGAAGAAATGCAATTGAAACAGGTAGATTTAATAGATGTAATTGGCGGTAAAAGCCGTGTTTCGGAAGTTCTTAACCGAAAAAGAAAACTTACCGTGGGGATGATTCGTAAACTGACAAAGAAATTAAATCTTTCATCGGAATTATTGATTGGTGAATATTAGACTGATTATTTATACATCGAACTTCCATCCAGATATTCCCAAACTTTGTCGGGCAACATAGGATTGACATTTTTCTTTTCCCGTATGGCATTTCGGATAAAAGTGGAAGAAATTTCCATAATCGGTGCTTCTACAAAATGAAATTTCGGATGTTCTGACCATTCGCCCGGGTCAGCACCGATGCGCGGATACACATAAACCGAATAATTTTTCAGAATCAATTCATAATTTTTCCATTTGTGGAAGGATTTCAAATTATCCATTCCCATGATCAATGCAAATTCATGTTCCGGATATTTTTCTTTCAAAACAGCGAGCGTATCAATCGTGTAAGAGGGTTTGGGCAAACTAAATTCCACATTGGAAGACCTTAAATGCGGATAATCTTCGATGGCTAAATTGACCAAATGTAAACGATCATAATCCGTAGCCAAACTGGCTTTTTCCTTGAAAGGATTTTGGGGTGAAACCACAAACCAAACCTGCTCCAAATCAGAATATTGCTGTAGATGATTGGCAATCACCAAATGCCCGATGTGGATAGGATTAAATGAACCGAAATACAAACCGATTTTCATGTGGTAAAAATAGATATTAGATTTGAGACACCAGACATAAGATTCTAAAATCTCATGTCTAAAATCTAGTGTCTAAAGTTTCGGAATTGCTTCGATTAATTCTTTTGTATAATTCGTTTTGGGATGGGCATAAATCTCATCGGCATCGCCCAGTTCTTTCTGTTCGCCATGCTGCATCACGAGCAGCTGATCGCTCATGTATTTCACCACCGCCAAATCATGCGAAATGAAAATATAAGTCAGTCCGAATTCTTCTTTCAAATCGTTCAATAAATTCAACACTTGCGCCTGAACCGAAACATCCAGTGCCGAAACACTTTCATCACAAATGATGAATTTCGGATTCAACGCCAAAGCTCTGGCTATGCCAATTCGCTGACGTTGTCCGCCGGAAAATTCATGTGGGTATTTTTTTAAATCAGATGGTTGAAGTCCTACTTTTTCCAATAATCCGCCTGCTTTTTCCAAACGTTCTTTTTGATTTTTTCCGATGGAATGAACCTGCATGGGAGCCGTTAAAATCTCACCGACATTCATTCGCGGATTTAAGCTGGAATAAGGATCCTGAAAGATGATTTGGATTTCTTTCCGCAATTTCCGGATTTCATCTTTTGATAATTTCACGATGTCCTTTCCTCTGTAAAAAATTTCACCTGTTGTCGGTTTTTCCAACAATAAAACCGTTCGGCTTAGCGTCGTTTTTCCACTTCCAGACTCACCTACCAAACCCAAAGTTTCACCCGGAAATACTTTAAAACTCACCTCATCCACCGCTTTTACGGAAACTTGGGTTTTTCCGAAAAGAGAAGGTTTGGAATAAAAATATTTGGACAGGTTTTTAACTTCGAGGATAGGTGTTTGGCTGTAAATTTTTTCATGAAACAACTTTCTTTCTTCCGCAGTATAAATTTCGGATTGATAATTTTCATTTTGAAGAAAATCGGAAATCGTCGGTAATTCATGATAGCGGACATCCAATCTGGGGCGACAGGCAATCAGTCCTTTTGTATAATTCTCTTTGGGATTTTCAAAGATATCTTTTACGTTTCCTTTTTCCACCACTTCGCCTTTATACATCACTACGACTTCATCACATACTTCCGCAATCACACCTAAATCATGCGAAATGAAAATGCAACTCAAACCGGTTTCAGCTTGTAATTTTTTGATCAAATCCAAAATGGTTCGCTGCACAGTCACATCAAGTGCAGTCGTGGGCTCGTCCGCAATTAGGACTTTGGGATTACAACTGATGGCCATGGCGATCATCACACGTTGGCGTTGCCCGCCGGAAAGTTCGTGTGGATAAGCGCTGTACATCCGTTCGGGATCAGGTAAAAGTACTTTCTCAAAAAGTTCAATTACTCGTTTTTTGGCTGATTTTTTATCCAATTTTAAATGCAGACGGATAGCTTCTTCCACTTGTTCCCCACATCGGATGCTGGGATTCAGTGATGTCATCGGTTCCTGAAAAATCATTCCGATTTCATTTCCCCGGAATTTTCTCTTTTCTTCCGAATTCAGTTCCAATAAGTTTATGGTTTCGTTTTCGGATTGGAACAGAATTTTGCTTTCTTTTGAAATATCGGCAGATTTAGGCAATAGCCCCATGATGGCAAGTGAAGTCACCGATTTTCCTGAACCTGATTCGCCTACGACGCCTATGATTTTTCCTTTCGGTACAGAAAAAGATATGTCTTTCAGAATTTCGTTTTCGCCAAAGGAAAGCGATAGATTTTTTATTTCGAGGACATTTGGGTTCAAAAGTTTTTTTTACAAATTAAAACAAAATTTACCTATTTGTAAATCAATGAAAAAATTCTATTTTTGCTAGAAAGGGTTTTGACATAATTTTCTGAAATTATTTTTCATGTCAAAAATAAACATGGTTTATAAGTTTCTTAAAATGAATACATTGAGACTTTCCTTGTAAAATATTTTAAATGGACGCAGACCCGTTACTTTCCTTTATTTTTGCTGCCGGCGCGCCCGGTAGCGGAATTATTTCTCACGATATTTCCGGCTGGAATATTTTTCTTACTGTCTTTTTGGTTCTTTTAAACGGATTTTTTGTTGCGGCTGAATTTGCCATTGTAAAAATCCGCTCCTCACAGATTGATATCAGAACCGATTTAAGCCCGGGAGTGGTCAAAACGGCCAAAACCATTGTTAATAACCTGGATGCTTATTTGGCGGCAACCCAATTGGGGATTACATTGGCTTCCCTTGGTTTAGGTTTTATCGGAGAATCAGCAATTTCACCTATCATCATCAATATTTTTGACGGATTAGGGTTAACAGGTGCAGAATGGGAAAAGATCGCATCCAATACAGCCATATGGGGCGCTTTTGGGGTGATTACCGTTTTACATATCGTGTTTGGGGAATTGGCTCCTAAATCTCTGGCGATCCGCTATCCGACCAATACTACTTTTTCGATTGCATGGCCTTTACGTATTTTTTATGTGTTGTTCCGTCCGATCATTTGGTTGATGAACAGTTTGGCCAATTTTATTTTGAAACTGATAGGAATTAAACCGATTCATGGTTCAGAAATCCATTCGGAAGAAGAATTGAAAATGATCATTACGGAAAGTCAGGAAGGAGGTGCAATCGAACAAACTGAACGCGATTTGATTCAAAATGTATTTGAATTTGATGACAGAAGGGTGAATAATATCCAAACACTTCGCAAAAATGTATCGGCCGTTGAGATAGGAACTAGTGTGCGTGAAGCGATTGATTATGTGATAAATGAAGGATATTCGCGCTATCCGGTTTATGAAGAATCATTGGACAATATAAAAGGAATTCTTTACACCAAAGATTTGATGAAATTGACGTTGGACAAACCGGACGAAGTGAGTTTTATAGGGATTTTGCGTAAACCTTTGTTTATTTCAGAGAGTTCAAAAATTAAAAATTTGCTCAAACAATTCCAGAAAAAACGCATCCAGATGGCCATTGTTACCAATGAAATCGGTGAGTTGACCGGAATCGTCAGCATGGAAGATATTTTGGAAGAATTGGTGGGTGAAATCCAGGACGAATACGACAACGAAGATCCAATCGTAGTCAATGTGGGCGAAGGAATTTTTTCAGTTGATGCACACAGTAACCTTTCAGATATCAACCGCTATTTGCCTTTCCGATTTGAAGAAAGCGAGCATTATGATACCCTTTCAGGACTATTAGCCGAAACATTCCCTGAAAAAGAATTGAAAGCCGGAGACATGTTAGAATTGAAAGATTATCAGGTGAAAATTATCAAAATGTACCGGAATTCAGTCGAAAGAGCTGAATTAACCCTCACCCATTTGATAGAGGACGAAAACGAAGAAACAGAATCTTAATACAAATAGAAACCCTTGCAACCGCAGGGGTTTTATTTAATCTTCTCTTTCCAATAATGGTTCATTCCGGAACTTTCTGAAAATCTGTGCAACGGTCAGCACATCTTTTTCGCAATAGGTTTTGATTCGTTCCAAATCATGGTCGTCATAATAAACAGAAGCGACCTGCGACCCGTCAATATCGTCTTTGGGTGTAGGAATTCCCAAAACTGCCGCCAGCAAATTCAGCGAAGTATAATGTTTGTAATCCCCGAATTTCCATAGTTCCATCGTATCCAAATGCGGAATCTCCCAAGGCTTTTTTCCTTGCATATTTAATGCATTCGGTAATTCGATTTCATTGATGATCATTCGTCTTGCGATAAAAGGAAAATCAAATTCTTTTCCGTTGTGGGCGCATAAAATGACAGTTGAATTGAAATATTTTCCATTGACCAATTCATTGAATTCTTTCAAAATCTGACTTTCATTGTCACCATAAAAACTTTTGAGACGGATTTTATTTTCTTCGGTAATGATACCGCAGGAAATACAGATAATCTTCCCGAATTCCGCTAAAATCCCGGCGCGTTTGCCATAAAATTCTTCCGGTGTTTCGTTTTCACCCAATTGTTTTTCTGTCTTTTTGGTCCATAATTCCTGCCAGGAAGTGGAAAGTTCATTCCAGTTTCCAACTTCAGGAACCGTTTCAATGTCCAGAAACAGGACTTTCTGTGAGGGAATCTTTTTCAGCATTTTTTTGTTGGTTTAAGAGGTTATTTTCTTGAAGCATTTTCATGACTTCATCTACGAAATAATAGGTGTCGGTATCCAGAAATCCTTTTCCCATATTGCGTTTGTCTTTTTCATGCCCGAGCCGTACGATTACCAAATCCTCACTTGGCACTACGATAACGCGTTGTCCCAAATGTCCCATCAATCCGTAAAAATTGGGCTGATGTTCATAATCCGTCCAGATGGAATAGCCATAACGGGCATGTTCGTCCTTTTTAAAAGCTTTGTAATTGGGCGTTACCATTTTTTCAACAAAGGCTGAATCGAGTATTTGCCGGCCGTTCCAGTTTCCTTTTTGCAATAATAATTGACCCA
>JBEBVY010000079.1:0-6903 GCA_040392505.1 Moheibacter lacus
ATGGTCAATCCTGCCAAAACAAAAAATAAAATCTCTGCTGTTTCCATTTAGTTGTCTGTATTTTTTGGATGAGGAATCAATAAATCTTCTTTACCGTAAATGAAATTCTGACGTTTATAACTGGCAGGAGCCACGGTTTGAGACAGATAAACTGCATCTTTTGGACAAGCTTCTTCACAGAATCCACAAAAAATACAACGCAGCATATTGATTTCATACTTGGCAGCATATTTTTCTTCACGGTACAAATGTTCTTCTCCCGGCAATCTCTCAGCCGCTTCCATGGTGATAGCTTCCGCAGGACAGGCCAATGCACAAAGTCCGCAAGCGGTACAGTTTTCCCGACCTTCCTCATCACGATTCAGTACGTGTAATCCACGGAAAACCGGACTAAACGGTCTTTGTTTTTCAGGATAGTTCACCGTTACTTTTTTCATGAAAAAGTGCTTCAACGTGATCCACATTCCTTTGAAAATCGAAATAAGGTAGAGACTTTCCCAGAAAGTCATCGGGCGTCTGTCTACTTGTTTCGCTCTATTTGTTAATGTTTCCATTTTATATTTTTTTAGTATCCTCAGATACTTGCCATTTTAAATTCTGAATAAATTTTCTTTTCTTAAATCTTTTGTGTTCTTTGTGTTTTACTTCGTGTCCTCTGCCTGTCGGCAGATAGGTTTGTGGTTAAATTTTTTAAACCGCTAAGTTCACACAAGTTACATAATGTCACATTTTTCAATCATTTATTTTCAAATCTTCAAATTCTCAAATCTTCAAATTCTCAAACTACATCCAACTTAATTATTCATCCACAAAATCACCAATCCTGTAATCAGCATATTGGCCAATGCAAGTGGCAATAATTTTTTCCAACCCAAATCCATCAATTGATCATATCGGAATCTCGGGATTGTCCATCTTACCCACATAAACAGGAAAATAAACATACAAGTCTTGATGAATAAAACCAAGAAATGCAAGATTGCCATCATATTCATTCCCAGACTTTCGGTCAATTCTGCATCGTTTACAAAAGGAATATCATATCCGCCAAAATACAGAGTGGACAATATAACCGAACTGATGAAAACGTTAATATATTCGGCAAAAAGGAAAAACCCCAGTTTCATTGAAGAATATTCCGAATGGTATCCGCCGATCAATTCGTTCTCTGCTTCCGGTAAATCAAATGGTGTACGATTTGTTTCCGCAAAAGCACATACCAAAAAGATAATAAACCCAATGGGTTGTAAAATGATGTTCCAATAACCGTCCAGCTGCTGTTCCACAATTCCGCCTAACCTGAGTGTTCCGCTGATCATCAAAATTGTAATCAATGCGATACCCATGGGTAATTCATAAGAAATGATCTGCGAAGCAGCCCGAAGTCCGCCCATCAATGACCATTTGTTATTGGAAGCCCAAGAACCCAGCATGATCCCGTAAACACCCAAGCTCAAAACTCCCAAAATATAAAGAAACCCCACGTTGATGTCTGCGATTTGTGGAATGATTACTTTGTCTCCCCATTCAAATCCTGTACTCCAGGGAATTACCGCTCCGGTCATACAGGCCAGGATCATCGCGATGGTCGGACCCAAAATAAACAGAAATTTTTCAGCGTGACGAGGTGTGATTTCTTCTTTAAAGAACAATTTTCCACCATCTGCCAAGGGTTGCAACAATCCGCCCCAACCGGCACGGTTTGGCCCTCGTCTGTCCTGAATATAAGCAGCTACCTTACGCTCAGCCCAAGTCGAATACATCGCCACAACAAGCGAAAACACAATCATCGCGCCGGCCAAAGCCGCTTTTTCACCAATTAAACTCCAAAATTCCGGGTTCATATATTTTTCTTTTTGTATCAAGCAGTAAGTATCAGCTATCTAGTACTTACTTTATTATTTTAAATGTTGAATTTTGAATTAGAAATTAATTTCATTTTCAAATCTTCAAATTATCACATTTTCAAATTAATCTTTAAAATCCTTACTCGTAGCAGGGCCATCAATTTTACTCAAATCCCTTTCCGGTTCATTGACTTCGCTTACATCATGTATGTTCAACAATAATTTCGGGTCACGCCCTTTCATTACATTTTTAAAAGTTTCGTTTGGCTTTACCATTCCGACTTTTCCTTCATAATGTCCTTGACGAATTACGGATGTTCTTGAAACATGAGAGGGTTGTTCAATTACCCAATCTTTGGTTTCTTTTTTATCATAACGACAAGTATTGCAAATCCATCCGGGTTTACCGTCTTGTTCAACGACTTCATTCCATTCATCTTTTCTTGTAGTCACACGAAATACTTCATCACCACGATACCACAACTGAACTTTTCCGCTGCAAGTCGGGCAATCTCTGTGCGCATCCACCGGATTGAGAAACCAAACCCGGTTTTTGAAACGAAATGTTTTGTCTGTCAAAGCACCCACCGGACATACATCAATTACATTTCCGATGAATTCATTGTCCAATGATTTTCCTAAATAAGTTGAAATTTCAGCGTGATCTCCGCGGAACATCACACCGTGTTCTCTTTTTCCGGTAACCTGATCGGCCAGTTTCACACATCGATAGCATAGTATGCAACGATTCATGTGCAACTGTATTTTGTCTCCTATATCTTCCGGTTCAAATGTTCTGCGTTTGAATTCGTAACGTGTTTCTTCTTTACCGTGTTCATAGCTTAAATCCTGTAACTTACATTCGCCTGCCTGATCACAAACCGGACAATCCAGCGGATGGTTGATCAATAAGAATTCCACCACACCTTCTCTTGCAGTTAAAGCTCTTTCGGAAGTTTTATTTCCTATTACCATTCCGTCCATCACCGTTGTGCGGCAAGAAGCTACTAACTTGGGCATGGGTCTGGGGTCGGCTTCGCTTCCTTTTGTCACTTCCACCATACAAGTTCGGCAGTTTCCTCCTGTATTTTCCAAATTTCCGTAATAACACATTGCCGGAGGCGCAACTTCTTTCCCAATCATCCTTGCGGCTTGGAGAATCGTTGTACCGGCGGGAACCTGAATGGTTTGCCCGTCGATGGTTACGGTGAACAAAGGAGTTTCTTTTATTTCTGACATAATTAAGCCTGTTCTTTTATTTCTAATGGATCTGCATAATGTGCCAATCCATAATTTCTCGTCAGGCACACATCAGGATTCAGAACGTGCCATTCAAATTCATCTCTGAAATGTCGTATGGCTGCTGCAACCGGCCAAGCCGCTGCATCGCCCAAAGGACAAATCGTATTTCCTTCTATTTTTCGTTGAATGTCCCATAGCAAATCGATGTCGGACATTTTTCCTTGTCCTTCGTCAATTCTCTTCAGGATTTTTTCCATCCAACCGGTTCCTTCACGGCAAGGTGAACATTGTCCACAACTTTCGTGACGGTAAAATCTCGCCAATGTGTAGGTATGGTAAACCACATCCTGATCCTCATCCAAAACGATAAATCCGCCCGAACCCATCATGGTTCCGGTTGCGAATCCACCGTCGGCCAAAGATTCGTAATTCATATAACGAGGTTCGCCGTTTGCGGTTTTCAATAATAAATTAGCGGGTAAAATCGGAACGGAACTTCCACCCGGAATACAGGCTTTTAGTTTTTTTCCATTTGCAATTCCACCGCAGAATTCATCCGAATAAATAAATTCTTCTACCGTTTGTGTCATGTCGATTTCATAAACGCCCGGTTTGTTGATATTTCCGCAAGCGGAAATCAATTTGGTTCCCGTTGATCGTCCCACACCTATTTTTGCATATTCTGCACCGGTCATCATGATAATCGGCACAACCGCAGCGATTGATTCTACGTTATTTACCACAGTCGGTCTTCCCCAAACGCCTTTTACAGCCGGGAAAGGTGGTTTGATTCTCGGATTTCCTCTTTTTCCTTCCAGACTTTCCAGCAAAGCGGTTTCTTCTCCGCAGATGTATGCACCCGCACCGCGTTGTACATAGATCTCACAGTCAAATCCGGTTCCTTTGATGTCTTTTCCAAGCCAACCGTTGGCTTTTGCTTCGGCGATGGCTTCTTCCAATATTTCGGCAATCCAGGCATATTCGCCACGGATGTAGATATAAGATGCATTGCTTCCCAAACAATAAGAGGAAACGATCATTCCTTCAATCAATAAATGCGGAATGAATTCCATCAGATAGCGGTCTTTGAAAGTTCCCGGCTCTGATTCGTCAGCATTCACCACCAAATGACGGGGAACGCCTTCGGGTTTTGCCAAAAAGCTCCATTTCATTCCTGTTGGGAAACCCGCACCACCACGGCCTCGCAGCCCGGAAGTTTTGACTTCTTCCAGGATTTTTTCGGGTGTCATGGTGAAAGCTTTTTCCACTGATTTATAGCCGTCATGCTCCCGGTATGCGTCATAATGACGAATACCCGGAACTTCAGCGTGTTTCAATAATAATCTTGTTTCTCCCATTTCCTACTTCATTTCGGATTTATTGGTTAACTCATTTTTTATCTTTTCAGCTTCTGAAATTGTGAAATTACCTGAAATAGCTAATTTTCCTCCGATAATTTTTTCATTTACAAAAGGGGCTGAAATTATTTTTCCATCACTTATAATGGCTAATTTTTTTCCTATGCTTTTTTCAGATGCTTCACTAAATTTATTAGCACCATCTTGGGTTAATTCCAAAGTAATGATAACGTGATTTTTTGAGTAACCAGATATATCAACATTTACCGTTTTAAAATCTTTTTGTTTACAAATTGCGACCGTATCAATGCTTAGAATAGAAATGGAATGATCAAATTCTTTATATTCTAATTGAATAGTTGAAGTTGTAGCTGTGTCTTTTACATAATATATTCCTGTTTCCAATTTTTTTTCAGGAACAATAAAAATGGAATACGTTAAGAATAATATGTAAAACAATTTTACCATTTAAGCGAGTTTTTTCAATTCCTCCAACAATTCATCTACTTTTTCAATCGTCAAATTTTCCCGATAAGTTTTTCCTAACTGCATCATAGGTGCATATCCGCAAGCGCCCAGACATTCTACAGGTTTCAGGGTGAATAATCCGTCGGAAGTGGTTTGTCCTGCTTCTATGTTCAATTTTTCTTTGATATGGTTGATGATTTTATCCGAACCACTCAACATGCAAGGTCCTGTCTGACATACTTCCAATACATATTTTCCCACCGGATTCAAATTGAACATCGAATAAAAAGATGCCACTTCATAAACTTCCACCGGTAAAATCCCCAAAGTTTCCGCTACGTGATCCATCACGGGAACATCCAGCCAACCGTCAGATTCCGCTTGTACGATGTGCAAAACCGGAATCAATGCACTTTTTTGTTTCCCTTCGGGATAGTGCGTAACGAGCTCCTTTATCTTTTTATATGTTTCTTCCGAAAATTGAACTGTTGTCATTTTTCTTACCGTTTAAAGTTTCAAGTTTAAAGTTTCAAGTTAATCCTGAAAAATTATTTAAACCCAAATCTCATTTATAATTTAAAATTTAAAATTCATTTTAAGCGTCCAATTCGCCTGCAATCAAATTCAAACTACTCATTGTCAAAATCGCGTCACTCAACATCGATCCTTCTACCAATTCAGGATAGGCCTGGTAATAAATAAAACAAGGTCTTCTGAAATGCAAACGGTAGGCAGAACGTCCTCCGTCACTGATGAAATAATAACCCAGTTCGCCATTGGCGCCTTCTACTGCATTGTAAATTTCACCAACCGGCAAATCCACTTCGCCCATGATGATTTTGAAATGGTAGATCAAAGCTTCCATTTTGGTGTAAACGTCTTTTTTCAGCGGCAGATAAAAATCGGGGGCGTCGGCGTGGTATTTGGTGGCTTCTTCGCCTTTTAATTCGCCTATTTTCTGGATAGCTTGTTTGATCAAACTGAGGGATTGCCACATTTCTTCATTTCGCACCAAATATCGGTCATAACAATCGCCTGTGGTGCCAACCGGAACTTTAAAATCAAATTCTTCGTAGCGACAATAAGGTTTCTGGACTCTTACATCATAATCCACTCCCGCAGCACGTAAGTTCGGACCGGTAAAACCGTAAGCCAAAGCTCTTTCCGCACTGATTCCACCAACGCCTTGCGTACGTTCGAGGAAAATCCGGTTTCGGTTAAACAAATCTTCAAATTCTTTTAAAACGCTTGGATATTCATCCAAAAACTTATGAATTTTTGCCCAAGCGGTTTCACTGAAATCTCTTTCGAATCCACCAATTCGACCTATGTTGGTCGTCAGTCGGCTTCCGCAGATTTCTTCATAAATTTCATAAATCAGTTCGCGGTACTGGAAGATATAAAGGAATCCGGTAAAAGCTCCGGAATCCACTCCCAGAATGGAATTACAGATGAGGTGATCTGAAATTCGCGCCAATTCCATGATGATGACGCGTAAATATTGTGCTCTTGCCGGAATGTCAATCCCTACAAAATTTTCAACGGTTAAATGCCAACCTATGTTGTTAATCGGGGCAGAGCAATAATTCAATCTATCGGTCAATGGCGTAACCTGATACAAGGGTTTTCTCTCGGCGATTTTTTCAAAAGCACGGTGAATGTATCCTACAGTTGGCGTTGCCTGAATGATTCTTTCCCCATCTATTTCCAGAATGTTCTGGAAAACCCCGTGAGTAGCAGGATGCGTAGGGCCGAGGTTAATCGTTTGAGTAGTTTTTTCAAGCGATTCCTTGGGTAATTTTATATTTTGATTTACTTCTCCCATTTTGTTCCAATTCTTTACACGGAAAATTTTCCGAAGTTAAAATGTCCGCCACGACCAAACATCTCATCGTCTTTGTCAGTACGGGTTTGATCCTCAAGTGGAAATTCTTTTCTCATAGGGAAATAATCCATTTCGTCCACATTCATCACCCGGATTAAATTGG
>JBEBVY010000080.1:0-6899 GCA_040392505.1 Moheibacter lacus
GGAGAGGATTGAGGTTTTCACCACTCGACCCGACACCATTTTCGGGGTTTCGTATCTAACACTGGCGCCAGAACATCCTTTTGTTTCCAAAATAATGACGCAGGACAGAAAAGAAGCGGTTCAGAATTATGTACAACAAACGTCCAAGCGCTCCGAACGAGAACGAATGGCCGATGTCAATAAAATCACAGGTGAATTTACAGGCGCTTATGCCATTCATCCGCTCACCGGGCAGGAAATCCCGATTTGGATTGGCGATTACGTTTTATCGAGCTATGGAACCGGAGCTGTGATGGCGGTTCCGGCAGGGGATGAACGCGATTATAAATTCGCGAAGCATTTCAACCTTCCCATTTCAAATATTTTCAAACACAAAGACATTTCCGAAACTGCTTTTGCAGAAAAAGAAGGATTTGTTTTGGAGAATTCCGAAATTCTGAATGGATTGGATTACAAACAAGCGACCGATAAAATCATTAAAGTACTGGAAGAAAATCATTTTGGGAAAGGGAAAGTAAATTATCGTCTGCGCGATGCTGTTTTTTCCCGTCAGCGATATTGGGGTGAACCCGTTCCGGCTTATTATAAAGACGGGGTTCCTTACATGATCGAGGAAAAATATTTGCCTTTGGTTTTACCGGAAGTGGACGAATACTTGCCGACCGAAACCGGTGAACCACCTTTGGGACGAGCGAAAAATTGGTATTGGAATCCAGAAGCCGGGAAAGTTGTTTCTTCAGAAGGGGCACTGAGCGGAGTTGAAGCATTCCCGATTGAATTAAACACCATGCCGGGATGGGCGGGAAGTTCATGGTATTTCATGCGGTATATGGATGCAAAAAATGATAAAGAATTTGCATCAAAAGAAGCGATGGATTATTGGCAGGAAGTGGATTTGTACATGGGCGGAAGCGAACATGCGACCGGGCATTTGCTGTATTCTCGTTTCTGGCAGAAATTTTTATACGACTATGGACTTGTTCCAACCGATGAATTTGCCAAAAAACTCATCAACCAGGGAATGATTTTGGGGATGAGTGCGTTTGTGCATAGAATTAATGGAACGAATCAATTTGTTTCAACTGGTTTAATTTCTAATTATGAAACAACCCCCATCCACGTCGACGTAAACTTACTAAAAGACGGCGGCGATGAATTGGATATTGAAAAATTCAAAGCTTGGCGTGAAGAATATGCTGATGCGGAATTTATTTATGAAGAAGATGGAAAATTTATCACTTCGCGCGAAGTCGAAAAAATGTCCAAATCCAAATACAATGTAGTCAACCCCGACGATATCTGTGAGCAATATGGTGCGGATACTTTACGCCTTTACGAAATGTTTCTTGGGCCTATCGAACAAGCAAAACCCTGGAATACACAAGGCTTGAGCGGGGTTTATTCATTCCTGAAAAAATTATGGAAATTGTACCACAGCGGAGAAGGAGAAGCTTTTTATGTTTCGGATGAAGAACCTTCTAAAGCCGAAATGAAAGTGCTGCACCAGACCATCAAAAAAGTGGATGAAGATGTAAACAATTTTTCGTTTAATACATCGGTCTCCAATTTCATGATTGCTGTAAATGAATTGACCAAGTTAAATTCTAACAAACGTGCTGTTCTGGAACCGTTGGCCGTTTTGGTTTCGCCTTATGCTCCGCATATTGCGGAAGAATTATGGGAGAAATTAGGCCATGCAGAAAGTATTTCGTTTGCAGAATTTCCTGAATTTGATGCCAAATGGCTGGTGGAAGATGCAAAGGAATATCCGGTTTCATTTAACGGAAAAATGCGTTTTAAGTTAGAATTGCCAATGGATTTTACCAAAGAACAAATTCAGGAAGCGGTAATGGCAGATGAACGTACACAAAAACAACTGGAAGGAAGAACGCCTAAAAATGTCATTATTGTTCCCGGGAAGATCATTAATATAGTGGGATAGAACAATTTAAAAAAAGTGTAAAATATTTTTGAAATTCGCTTTTCAGTTGGATTAAAATTTGTTTAAATTTATCCTAATAAAGGTAGTTATGGAAGCAGTTGAATTAATCCCAAAAGAAGAAGTGATCAATTATCATTTCGTTCCGGTTGATAAAAAAGAAAGTAGTATAACCAAAGATAAATTGGAAAGAGCATTGCGTTTGGGCAATGAGTATAAATCGAAAACCGTTATCTCTTTCTTAACCGATCAGGGTCCAAAAAAAATTGAAACCACCGTCTGGACGTTGACAGAAGATTATATTCAGATAAAAGGCAGTGTTTCCATTCCGCTGAAATCACTGATAGACATTTCCTGATTCAATAGAGATTACCTTAATCCCGAAATGATTTTCTCCAGTTTTATTTGAAGGAGTTGGTCTTGTTTTACTCGTTCGGCGATAGCTCTATAATCCTGTTTACTCAGATCGTGTTTGTTGTAGGCCTTTTCTACGTCTTCTTCCAATTTATTTTGTAATTTTTCGATTTCAGGTTGGACACGTTCGTATTTTTTAAAATCTCCAGCAGGAACATCCGGTTCGTATTCAGAATCTTTGCTGTCATTAATGGCATGATATACTTCCAAATCCAAATCTTCTTTTTGGATGAGGTCGGCCATTTTCTTTTGAGCGACGCTATTCAAATGAAGCATTTCTTTATAGGCACGAGCGAAATTTTGTAAGTCATAATCGGTAACTTCTTGCGCATTGAGTTGGGTGAAAGCAAATAGTCCCAACAGTACAATCAAACTTTTAATCGAATTCATTTTACGGATTTTAATTCAAACGTAGGATTTTCAAATATATTGCCAAAATAAATTCTCAAATTTATTCTTAAACAACTGTAAGCCAATGGATAATAAAATTGGCACAATTGTTTCATAATTTACCCCGTTAATTTAAAAAATCAATTTATGAAAGTTAGAGGAAAAATGTTAGCTTGGTTGTTTGCCGTATTGTTTGCATCGTCATTTATGGTTTCATGTAGTGATGATGACAGCCCGGCGGACAGTGATATTTTCGTAGGAAGATATGATGGACGTGTAACATATTCAAATGGTGAAAGTTATACAGAAGAAAATGAAGGTTGGGTACAAGTAGTAAAGGTTGGAAATAACTATAATTTCTTGTTTTCCAATGATATCCCGGAAATAACGGGTGTGCAGTTTGAAAATGATGGTGAAGTATTGATCAATGTAGGCGCAACGGAAACACAGTTAATCCGAGTAACTGCCAACTCCCTTCAGATCATTTATACCGAAAATGAAAATGATGTTTGGACTGCCACTTGTACGAGATAGAAATCCACACTTAATAACGAAAAGCACCCAATGAATTATTCAAAGGGTGCTTTTTTTATTTTTATAAATCAAATTTAATTAGAAGTCAGACACTCCAGCAACATCTTCAACAAATCCGGATAAACACCCAAAGCAATTGTCAGAACGGTTCCCAAAATCAATAAAACCTGCGTGAGCAATGAGAATTTGATTTTCTTTTTACTGGAATTTCTGAAATACATCGCGATGATGACTTTGATGTAATAATAAACGCTCAAAACCGCCAGCACCAAAGCCGCAATCACCAAAATCAAATTGGACGGTTCTTTCATCGCTGAACTCAGGATGAAGAATTTCGCCAGGAATCCAGAAGTAAAAGGTATTCCGGATAAAGAAAGCAAGGCGATCGTACTTGCAAATGCCAACAGAGGCGAACGTTTTGAAAGTCCGTTAAATCCTTTGTATGAAACATTTTTTACTTGTGTCAAAGTATAAAACAAAATGATACTCGCTAGTCCGTAACTTACGGTATAGAAAAGCAAAGCATATTTGGATTCATCATTGATCTCAAACAAAGCAAACATCATAAATCCGGCTTGAACCACTGACGAATAAGCCAGCATTCGTTTCACGCTTGTTTGTTTCAGCGCTGAGAAATTTCCCAAAATCAACGTCAGGATGATGATGAAACTGAGTAAATATTGGTAATTATGCGCAACGATTTCCGAAGTGATTTTAAAAGCACCCATTACCGTAATGAATGCCATGAATCCGGCTCCTTTTACGATGGTGATCATGTAGGAAGAAAAAACCGTAGGCGTACCTTCATAAACATCAGGCGCCCAGAAATGCATCGGTGCAACGGATACTTTAAAACAAAATGATAAAACCAATAAGATCCAACCCAAATAATAAATGGATTGAAAATCAAATGCATACGCCACGATGTTCTTCATCATGAAACTGCCTGTCGCACCATAGATTAAAGTGATTCCAAGCAACATAATTCCTGTGGAAAAAGCACCCATCAGGAAATATTTTACCGCAGCTTCCGTACTTTTCATTTTATGTTTGGCCGATCCTGCCAAACCATATAAAGGGATGGAAAGGATTTCAATACCTAAAAATAAAAGCATCAGATTGTTAAACGTTGCCAAAACCGCAATCCCCACAAATGAGATAAAAATGAGCGCGAAATAGTCAGAAACCTGACTTCCGGGCTTGGAAAAATTATAGCGGTTGACCAAGGTATAATAAATACCAATCAAGCAAAGAATGATGAAAAATGAAATCCGATAAGGATCTGTTTCGATCATATTTGGATATTTCCCATTGAAGATTTCCCAGCCTTTTAATTGAAAAATACCCGAAACGATCATGGCAACAAAAAGAAGAACCGCCAAAATGTTTAAATGGCGTTTGTCTTTTAAAACAAATCCACTGAACATAAATAGGATTCCTGAAACTGCCGATGTCAATATGATATTCATGAATTCTCTTGTTTAATTTTGAAAAAGATTAAATAAGACATTTGGATATATACCTAAAACCAAAATAAAAATGGAAATAATCCCAAATAATATCCATAATGTTTTAGGGAATTTTTGTCTCTTTTGCGGTACATTTTGTCTTTCTCCAAACAGTAATGCCGTAGACAAACGCAATGTATAAGCCGCTGAAAGAATTACACCTGCACAACCGATTACACATAAAATCGGATTGTAGGAATACAAAGCATTGAGCATCATAAATTCGCCGATGAAACTGCTTGTCAACGGAAGTGCCACATTGGCCAATCCGAAGAAAGTAAAGAAAACAGCCAACCAAGGGTCGATATGTGCCAATCCGCCGATGGATTTGATATCTTTCATTTTATATTTTCGTTGCATATAATCTACGCTCAACCAAAGACCAAGCACCACGATTCCATGACTGAACATCTGGAAATAAGCACCTTTTGTCCCCATTTCGGATTGCGAAAATAAACTCATGAATATCAGTGCCAAATGGGCAATGGATGAATAAGCAACGATTTTCTTTACGTTATGGGTAGTCAATGCAATCAGTGAAGCATAAATTAACCCAAATCCAACTATGTATAATAAATTGTCATAGACTTGGCATGTAAAAGGAAACATATTGATGTACCAATTCACAACTGCAAAAAGACCCATTTTGGCCATCAAAGCACTTAGAATTACCGTAACCGGTGTAGGCGAAGCTTTATAAACGGCCGGCTGCCAACTATGCAAAGGAAACAATGGAATTTTGATGGCAAAAGCAATTAAAAATAACCAAGCCAGGGTCTGAAGTTTGCCGAATTCAGCCGTAACTTTCATTACGTCAGGCAATAAGAAACTGTCGGGTCTCAATTGAAATCCGATGTAAATGATTCCGGCCAACATCAAAAACGATCCTAAAATCGTGTAAATGAAAAAGGTTGTATTGGCTGAAATTCTTGTTTTTTTCACGCCCCAAATCCCGATCAGGAAGTAAATTGGGATTAAAACTATTTCCCAGAAGAAATAAAACAATACTAAATCTTGTGCGAGAAACACACCATTTAGTCCCGCAAAGGCTATGAGTAATAAACCGTAAA
This sequence comes from Moheibacter lacus, assembly GCA_040392505.1. Lineage (GTDB taxonomy): Bacteria > Bacteroidota > Bacteroidia > Flavobacteriales > Weeksellaceae > Moheibacter > Moheibacter lacus_A. Next base: position 5,856 of record JBEBVY010000080.1, read on the forward strand.
ACGAATTGGAATAATTCTTTTTAATCGTATAGAAATACACAAAAAGAATCGCGTAAACAACTGTGGTCAGCAATACCATGGCTGCTCCCAATCCGGTCAAGCTCAAAGCAATTGAAGCCTGAACACCTGCCAATTTAAACCAAGGGAAAATTACGGTTAAATCTACAGGCGTATTGGTGAACAACAAAAATAAGGTGTAAACAAAACAATAGATGCTCACGGCCGTTCCTACAAATCCTAATGGTCGACTGTGCTTGATGACCGTTAAAATAAGTCCGGCAATAAGTGGCAATAAAATCAGTAACGATAATAACATTCCTTCTATAATTTTTTAGTACCAAATAGTTGGTTTCAAGTTTCTGGTACTTTATTTTAATTTTTAAATTTAATTTCTCGTGTCTTAATTCGTATGTCTAAATTAAAACATTCCAAAAAAGAAAATCCCCAATCCCGCAACGATTCCTATGACCATCAGAAGAATATACATTCCTATGTTTCCGGTTTGAACCGTCTTTATATTTTTTGATATCATGTAAGATAAATCTCCGGTGCCATCCACAATTCTGACGATCCCCGATTTCTCTATATATTTTTTGAATAGATTTCCTAAGCCAAGCAATGGAGAAACGATGGCCGCTTGGTAAATTTCATCTACATACCATTTGTTTTCCAATACTTTTTCCCATCCGGTCGCCTCTTTATCCACTTTTCCGTTGTATAATTTGTAAGCAAGTGAAATGGCAACAGCCACGCATCCCAATAATAATCCGATTAACAGCCATTCGGTCGCATGCGAAACCTGATGCGCTTCCCCATGTGGCGCCACAACTCCGGAAAGGAATCCGTTTAAACGGTGCGCCCCTTTCATAAACAATTCCGGAATTCCAACCCAGCCGCCAACAATCGATAAAACCGCTAAAATGATAAGCGGAATCGTCATGGATTTCGGACTTTCGTGCGGATGAACTTCTTCATCTCTCAATTTTCCACCAAATGTCATAAAATACAATCGGAACATATAGAATGAAGTCAAAACCGAAACGA
>JBEBVY010000081.1:0-6435 GCA_040392505.1 Moheibacter lacus
AACTGACCATACTTGGATTTAATTCTGCTATTCCGAAAAAAAAATCAGCACCTACAGCTCAATTATTGGAAATCGCCAATCGTCATTTTTTAATCGATTGTGGCGAGGGAACCCAGGTTCAATTGCGCAAGGCCAAAGCAAAATTCTCCAAAATCAATCATATTTTTATTTCGCATCTGCATGGTGACCATGTCTTTGGATTGGTTGGTTTAATCAGTACTTTGCAATTATTAGGAAAAGAAACACCCCTGACTATTTTCGGCCCGAAAGGAATCAAGGATTTCATCATGAATCAATTGATGCATACACAAGCCAGATGCACTTTTGAAATCATTTTTGAAGAATTGGAAAGCAAGAAAAGCATCAAAATTTTTGAAGATGAAAAGCTGGAAGTTTTCACGATTCCGCTTGATCACCGGATTTACACAAACGGTTATCTGTTCAGGGAAAAAACCAAAAAACGAAAACTGAATATAGAAGCCGTACATCAGTATCCCGGAGTCCAAATATGCGATTATGAAAATCTGAAAAGGGGAAAAGATTTTGAATGTGAAAACGGGGAAATTATTCCAAATGAAAAACTGACTCTGGAACCGGATAAATCCTATAGTTATGCTTTTTGTTCCGATACTCGTTTCAAGCCGGATATCGTTCCCATCATCCAAAATGTAGATATTTTATATCATGAGGCGACGTTTTTAAGTGATTTGCAGGAAATGGCCGCGTACACAGGACATTCAACTGCCCGTGAAGCAGCTACAATTGCAAAAAATGCCAATGCCGGCAAACTGATTCTCGGACATTTTTCCAATCGTTATAAAGACCCGAATGTGTTGCTGGATGAAGCAAGACCTGTTTTTGAAAACACCATTATTCCTGTACAATTAGGCGTTTATGAACCGGAAGCTGACGTGCTCCGTCTCAGCGCAAAACCCTGAAAACCAGTTCTCACTAAAATCTAAAATCATGAAAAACAAATTCCGGGAAATACTTTTAAATGCACAAGCAGTCATTTTACGATATCCCTTGGTATTGTTGGCATCCGCAATTATGGCCTTTGTTGCCATTTGTCTGATTGAAGATGTGGATGAAAACTTCACCCTTTTTAAAATTCTGATTGTATCTTCCATCGGGATATCCTTGATGTTTGCTTTAAAAATCTTTTCCCAGCGGTTTGGGAATAAATATTTAGCTGAAATCGCCGGTGTTTTATTTCTGATTGGATTTTATTTTCTGTTACCCGGAAAGGAAGATGATTTCACCGAATTTTATGTCTTTCTGCTGATTCCGGTTTATATCATGTCACATTTGCTGGTTTCTTTTATTGGATTTATCCAACGGAAATTTCCGGAAAATAACTTCTGGCAGTACAACAAGAATTTATTTGTCAATTTCTTTCTGACACTGGTTTTCACCGGCGTTCTGACCGGAGGCGTTTTATTGGCCATTTTAGCGGTTGACAATTTGTTTAACGTAGGATTTAAAGAAAATCTTTACGGACAAATCCTTGTCTCATTATTGATTTTTGGAAGCACATTTATCTTTTTATTGTTCAATGAAACGGGACTTGATTTCCTGGAAAAAGATGGGAAGTATCCGGTTGTATTGAAGTTTTTTACCCAATATGTTTTGATTCCGCTTCTGTGTATTTATGTGGTTATCTTATACTTTTATTCGGGTAAAATATTGATTAATTGGGAGTTACCGAGAGGCTGGGTTTCCTATTTGGTACTGGCGTATTCGGTAGTTGGAATTCTGGCGTTGCTGTTGGTCCATCCATTGAAAGAAAACACCGATAAATCCTGGATCCGGATTTTCTCCAAAGTTTTTTATTTCACACTGATTCCTTTGATTGTCCTTTTGTTTATTGCGATTTTCACCAGAGTGCTTGAATATGGTTATACCGAACCCCGCTATTTTGTGTTGTTGCTGGCTGTTTGGCTCTCAACGGTGGTTTTCTATTTCATTTTCCGTAAAAATCCGACGATTAAATTCATTCCGATTTCTTTGTTTTGCTTCGGGTTATTTGCTTTGATTTTTCCTTATTTCAATCCGTTTTCGGTTGCAAAACGAAGTCAGAAAAACGAATTGGAAAAAATTCTCACGGACCATCATTTGTTGGTCAATGGGAAAATTGATTTCAAAAAGGAAGTTCCGGACACAGTGGTCAGTGAAATTGACAACAAGTTCAATTATCTTCACGATCGTTTTCAAAAAGAATATTTATTTGGCTTTTTGGATAAATCCACCCAAAGGGAATTTGAAGAAACAAAATACTGGAGTTTTTATTCCAAATTCACCAACAAAAAAGTAACCCCCATACATAATACCGGGGATTATGTAAATTTAAATTTGGTATCTGATGGAGAAGTTTCGTCCATAAAAGATTATCAATACATGGTCACCAATCAGGATTTGACCCATAATTCAATTCGCATCAATCAGGATAGTCTGCATTTGAATTTTCACAATTCGACCAAAGAAAAACGGTATATTTTAAAGTTAAATGACAAGGATTCCATTGACCTTTTGCCGAAAATTGACAAACTTTTGGAACAATATAAAGGTGCAAATAATTATAAAAAAGTGGAAAAACTTTTTGTGGAAGACGATTTAGGAAAATACCATATTAAAGTCTATTTCCGGTCGATAAACAAAGCAAAATATGGGGACGATCAGCCAACTTATTGGTTTGACGGTCAGATTATTTTGCTTAAAGAAAATCTTTGATTTTCTCCCGCTGAACTTTTCCGCTTTCCGTTCTGGGAAATGTTTTGAGAAAATAAATTTCTTTTGGCGTTTCATATTTCAGAAGAATGGAATCCGGAAGCTGGAAGTTGGAAGACTCTTTTTCGATGATGAGAATTAATTTTTCGCCCAAAACTTTGTCAGGAATGGATGTGAGGATGAATTCCTCCGAAATATAAGGTTTCAATTTTTTCTCAATTAGTTCCGGAAACAATTTGATTCCGCCCGAATTGATGACGTTGTCATAGCGCCCGAGCCATTTAAATTCCGAATCGTTTTTTAACTCGACAATGTCATTTGTGATGATTTCCTCTTCGAAATAAGGCGTTTGAATGACCAGACAATCCCGATCGTCTTTGCGAATCGAAACACCTTTTAAAGTTGTAAAAAATTCCTCCGAAATTTCTTTCAACCCAATGTGGGTAATGGTTTCCGTCATTCCGTAGGATTCAAAACTCCGGGTAGAAAGTTCCAATAATCTCGCACGCAACGTGTCTGAGAGTGGTGCGCCTCCGATCAAAAGAATTTTTATTTTTTCCAATGAATCAAAAGAATTTTCCACCTGCATCGGTGTCATCGGCACAAAATCGATGGATTCTTTTAAAAGGATTCTGGATTTTGGTTCTTCTAGAAATAATTTCAATTTTAATTCTATCGCCCTGACGATCATCATTTTACCCGCGATGAAATTGACCGGCATACAAAGCAAAGCAGACATCCCTTCTTTCAATTCGAAGAATTCTCCGGTCATTTGCGCACTCATTTTCATCGCCGATTTAGGAAGTTGAATTTCCTTTGGCGTTCCGGTTGAACCTGAAGTTTTGGAAAGGATAAATTCATTTTCAGAATTCCATTCGTCTAGAAATCCTGCTATTTCATTTTCCCATGAAATTTCCGGATTTAATTCATCAAAAATCAGGGAAGAAAAATCTAATAATTTCATTCTAAATAACTTACTCCGGCTTTGATTGCTGTTTCAAGATAATTATTGGCCGGCGGAATCGGACAATTATAATGCTTACTGTAGGCACAATACGGATTGTACGCTTTGTTAAAATCAATTTCTACTCTTCCATCCTGAATGTCCGAGAATTCTAAATCGATGTATCGGCCACCGCCATAGGTTGTGTCACCGTTTGTTTGGTCAGTAAAAGGTAAAAATAAAGAAGTTTCATATCCTTCTACGGGCGGGTCGGATTGATAGACGGTCAGTTCATGCTTTTTTCCATTTAGTTTGAAATGGACTTTTCCGTATTCTTTATAATATTTAATTTTTTTGGCAGAAGTGGGAAAAGGAATTGTTTTTCCGTTTTCAATCGAATGAAAACCAGCCTTGATTATGTATTTCGGATTAATCGAAAAATAGGTAATTCCTTTGAATCCTGCTTTTTCTTCTTCTTTTAAAGGAGTGGTTTCAGGGTTGATCCATTCTTCCGATAATTGGGTTTGAAATGCTGCTATCGAATCCAAATTGGGTTTGGCACAGGAAAAAAGACTGAAAACAGCCACCAAAAAAATGAATCCGGAAATATTAATTATTTTCATTTTTCAAATTTAGATAAAAAAGAGTTTTCCTTCTCTGACTTGCAAGCGCGAATAAAAATTATTTTCAAATAATCCGCCGGTACCCAATCCTTGCGGCATGGGATTTCCAAGCGTGTATGTCCATTGTGCTATGGCATTCAGGCCGATATTGCTTTCCAATGCCGAAGTAATCCACCAATTCGTATTTTGGTTTTCTGCTAAATCAATCCATTCCTGACTGCCTCTCCATCCTCCCACCAAACTTGGTTTTAAGATGATGAATTGAGGTTTGATGGTATCTAACAATTGCTTTTTATCTTCCAATTGAACGACTCCTATCAATTCCTCATCGAGCGCTACTGCTGTAGGTGTTATGTCACATAAGGTCGCCATTTCCTGTATTTGACCTGCTTTTATGGGTTGTTCGATGGAATGAATTCCAAGTTCAGCCAATTCTTGCACCACAACTTTTGCGGTTTCAAAATCAAAAGCGCCGTTTGCATCCACTCTGATTTCCAATTGTTCTGCGGAAAAATCACTTCGCAATTGCTTCAGTATTTGATATTCCTCTTCCCAATTTACCCCAATTTTCAGTTTTAGGCAGGAGAATTTCTGTTCCAGCTTTTCCCGGATTTGGGTTTTCATAAATCTGGGATCACCCATCCAAATCAGACCGTTAATCGGGATTCCTGTTTTTGATTCCGTAAATTCAGAAGGAAAAAGTATAGGATTAAATTCATCTTCCGGTTTTTTGTTGGGGTACAATTCTTTGGCGCGAAAGATCTGTTCCAGTCCGAATTGGACAGAGGGATAGTTTCTCAGGTTTTCCCACCAATTTTTATTTTCAAAATTAAAATGGGCACAAATAGAAGTAAGGTTTTGTTCAAAATCGGGTCGATCTTCAAAACTTAAACCTCTGAAAAGACCAATTTCTCCAAAAAATTCGGTTTCATTTTCATCCTCCATTTTTAAACGGATTAAAAATGTTTCCTTTTCTGTAAGGACTCCGCGAGATGTTCCGCCTGGAATTTTAAACTTTAATCTATAAGATTGGTAGGAAATTACCATAAGTTATGTTAAGATTTATCGTGTTTCCAAAATTATTTTAAAATTCTGTTAAAAGTTCAAAACAATTTACTAATTTAGTCTCAATTAATTAACAATAAACATCATGAGGAAATTTTTATTTTCATCACTATGGCTAGTGAGTGGGGCTTCCCTTTTTGCACTGCCTTTTAGTGGAACAAAAGAATGTTCGTCCAATTATGATTGGGACGGAGTTTCTAAAAACTGGCAGTCTGACGGATTTGCCAACAGTTATGTAAGTACCTCCTATTTTTTAGATGAGGGAACTTTTCCTGGAACAGGAGTAGGCGCTATACCGGATGGAGGTCCAGGATGTGGCGTAAATGGAGCTGCACTTGACGTTACCTTTAATGTCACAGGATTAACAGGTGCAGTAGAAAGTGTAGAGGTAGATTTTACCATGACCCATAGCTGGTTAGGTGATGTGACAGCAACACTCATTGCACCAGATGGTACCACTTCTTTGGTTATTTTTGGTAGAACAGGAACTACAACTCCCACAGCTTGTGGTGATTCTTCAAATTTATTGGGAACTTATTCATTTTCGGATGATGTTGTAGGAACCAATTGGTGGTTGGCGGCATTTAATGCGGGGACTGATATGCCTGCCGGTGCCTATAGAACAACTGCAATCGGCCCACAGGGGGCTTCCAATTTTTCTCCCGAAACCAGTTTAAATGACACTTTTGGAGGAATGGCAGATGCCAATGGAGTTTGGACCTTGCGATTTTTCGATGCAGGGGGTGGGGATACCGGTAGCGTAACGGCTGCCAATCTAAATGTGGTGACTGAAGAAGGTGGTGGTGGAACTGGTTGCGAATGGACTGTTACCGTGAGTGACGATGAAAATTGTGGAGACGAGGTTTCTTGGACACTGACAGACGGTGGCGGAAATGTTGTACTTGCAGGAGGACCATATACTTGTGATGCTTACAACGATGTACAATCCGTTACTGTCGAAGGAACTATGACATTCTACATTGAATCCATTGGATCTTTTGGAGATAATACACCAAGCTATCAAATATCCAACGGAACTGAAGTAGTAGCTTCCGGACAATTAGTAGGTGGAACTGA
>JBEBVY010000082.1:0-6266 GCA_040392505.1 Moheibacter lacus
TTTCGGTTTAGTATTTTTGGCTTTGAAATGCAAGCGGTCAGAAAAGCAATAGTAGCCCTTTGGAAATGTTGGTTTATTTTTTTGACCACCATCTTGATTCTTTCTATCGGTATTTTCTGGACTTTTCCTTTGGCATTAAGCTCTAAAACGTTTCCGTTAGCATACAAAGGCATCCGCCTTTGGGCGATTTTGATATTTTACGGTACCGGATTTCGTTATGAATTGATTCAAAACCATACCTTAGATAAAAACCAATCCTACATATTTATTTCCAACCATACTTCTATTCTGGACATCATGCTGATGGCCATTCTTCACAAAAACCATCCGATTGTATTTGTTGGCAAAGCTGAATTGGCAAAACTTCCCATTTTCGGGCCGATTTATAAACGAATCTGTATAGTGGTGGATCGTTCCGATACACGTAGCAGAACGCGGGTTTTTAAATTGGCCAAAGAAAAAATTAACCAAGGAAATAGCATTATCATTTTTCCGGAAGGAGGTATTCCTGCAGATGAGAGTATCACGCTCGACCGTTTTAAAGATGGAGCATTTTCCATCGCTATTTCTACCCAAATACCCATTGCCGTTTATTCGTTCAAAGGGCTAAAGGAAATGTTTCCTTGGTCATGGAGCCGCGGTTATCCCGGAAAAGTTCGGGTGAAATTATTGGATATAATCCCTACTGAAAATCTATCTTTACGCGACAAAGACGGAATCAAGCAGATTTGTTATCAAAGAATTTATGAGGATCTTGTTGAAGAATGAGTTCAGTGTTTTGTGTTGTATGTTATGAGTTATTTATAAAGATATTATGACGCTAAACACATAACTCACAACTCCAAATATAACGCAACGCACAAATGGCAATCATAGCATATACAGACGGTTCATCACTCGGAAATCCCGGCCCCGGCGGATACGGAACGATTTTGATGGACACCGATAAAATGGTCAAAAAAGAAATCTCTCAGGGTTACCGTATGACAACCAATAACCGTATGGAACTCATGGCGGTCATTGTCGCTTTGGAAAAATTAAAAAAACCAAAAACCGAAATCACGATTTACAGCGATTCGAAATATGTTTGTGATGCGGTAGAAAAAAAATGGGTCTTTGGTTGGGAAAAAAAAGCTTTTAAAGATAAGAAGAACGAAGATTTATGGCGAAAATTTCTCATCCAATACCGGAAACACATCGTTTCATTTCAATGGGTCAAAGGCCACGCCGGAAATGAATTCAATGAGCGGGCTGACCAAATCGCGGTGGCTGCCGCTAATTCTTCCCAATTATTAATTGACGAAGGTTTTGAAAAGAATAAAAGTAATGACGAATTGTTTTGACAATTTGAATTAAGTTTGAACGTTTAAATCGAATATTCTAAAACACGTATAATGAAAAAATTAATCTTTACATTAATTATCGGCATAGTTCTTTTTTCCTGTAGCAAAGAAAAAAAAGAATATGTTACAGTAGCGGGCAAAATCGAAAATGCGGACTCAGACAGCGTTTTTATTGTAAAGGATGATTTTCGAAAAGCGATTCCGCTTGTAAACGGAGAGTTCCAAGATACGATGAAAATAGCCGGAAATGGCTATTTCGAATTTTATTCGGGAAGAGAGCGAACCGAAATTTATTTGAATCTGGGCGATAGTTTGCATATTTCAACCGATATGGAGGCGTTTGATGAGAAATTGAAATATGGTGGAACTTCAGAAAAAGAAAATAATTATTTGGCGCAAAAACAATTGAAAACCGAAGAAATCTACTCAGATCCCCAAACTTTTTTCTCGACCCTTCCAGCTGATTTTAAAACAAAGTTGAACGGGTTTAAAGATGGTATGGTGAAGGATTTGGAAACGGCCCAACTGAATTCAGATTTTGCGGAACTGGAAAATAAGAACATCGAGTATTTCTATCATACTTTGATGGCTCAATATCCGATGGCTTTTAAATACTTCAACCAAGCTGAAGCCGTTTTGCCTGATGGTTTCAATGAAGATACAGATAAATTGAGTCTGGAGAATGAGAGCGATTTTGCTTCTGTTCCGGCTTATAAACAATTTGTTTTTTATAAAATTTCCAACCAAATCGGTGATGCCAAAACAGCCGACGAAACCGAAAAAATCGTTTCCGCCATTCAATCTCCCAAAATCAAAGATGCGGTGATGAAAGAATTTTTACTGTATTATGTTGGATCAGGTGGCGCAGATGCAGAGCGCTATAACAACTTTATCCAAAAAAATGCAACTGACGAAAAAGTGAAGAAGGAATCAGCCGATGCTTTTGCCAAAGTTCAGAAATTATTGCCCGGAAAACCTTCCCCTAAATTCAATTATCCCGATACTGCCGGAAAAATGGTTTCACTGGACGATCTAAAAGGGAAACTGGTTTACGTAGATGTTTGGGCGACTTGGTGCGGGCCTTGTATCCGTGAAATTCCTTCGTTGAAGCAGTTAGAAGCAGATTATCACGGAAAGGGAATTGAGTTCGTCAGTATGTCCATCGATCCGCAATCGGATAAAGAAAAGTGGCTGAATATGGTAAAAGAAAAGGACTTGAAAGGCATTCAGATATTTGCCGATAATGATTGGAGCTCAGAATTTGTTCAAGAATACGGCATAAAAGGAATTCCGCGTTTCATTCTGATTGATAAAAACGGAAACATTTTAAACGCTGATGCGCCGAGGCCTTCTGATCCGGAAATCAGAACATTGATAGAGGAAAATTTGAATCACTAGACTTTGCAACTGTTTGAGATTGTCATATCGAGGAGTCTCCTTCTCACAATGATTTATAAAAACCAATCTCAACTCAACACTTTCTCAAAGGCTTTTCGTTTTCCGTCCCGAACCCGGATTTCGCCGCAATAGGTGTAACCGAGTTTTTCGAGGATTTTCAGCATGGCAACATTGTCAAAATGGGTGTCAATCTTGATGCTGTAAATCTGATTTTCTTTGGCAAAATCTGCGATTAATCCAAGAAATTTTTTGGCGAAACCTTTTCCGAGAACCTCATCTGAAACTCCGATCCTGTGAACCACAAGAAAATCTCCATTGGTCAGCCAAGCCCCGTCAATGACGTCATAAGTTGGTTCGTAATTAAAGATCAAAGCGGCGGTAGCGATGATTTTTTCCTCCCCAATTAAAACATAATTATTTCCGTTTTGGACATCGTTTTCAACGGTGGAAAGATTTGGATAACCGTCTTGCCATTGGTCGCTTCCGTCTATTCGGCGGCGTTCGATGGATTGTTGTAAGATTCCCCAAATAGCAGGAATATCCGTTTGAACGGCTTGGCGGAAAAGTAAATTCTCTTGATTCATAGGGTAAAAATAATTCTTATTTCAACAGGATTTGAAAAATATCTCCCGATTGCGGCAGGGATGGAGGCATTTGTTTGAGCTCTTTTTTCAGGTCGCTGAGGCTCTCGAAGCGACCTGAAAAAAAGCGAGTGACGAGAGCCCGGCCCGTTGCGAATGGATGTCAAATGGGGTTCTGGATTTGAATCGCAACGGGCGCCGCCCAAATTTTACCATGTGATTTCCAGCTTATTATATGTTTTGTTCAATTATTTTTTTGTAAATTTGCACCCACTTTGGCGGAATTTGAAACAAAGTACTGTAAAACAAAAGTTTAACGACTCTCAAAGCCTTATTTCCGCATTGATTTCGATAAAGGATTTTGAGATACAAATTTTTAGAATTATGTCTAAAGAGACAAAAACCGAAGAGTTGGAAGACCAAGTACTGGACTTAGGTACAACTTCCACTCAAACAAACGCAAACGTATCACCTGAAGATTTTGACTGGGAATCATTTGAATCCGGATTGGACGAAGAGGATCGTAAAGAAAAAGCTCAATTGGAGAAAATGTACGATGAAACTTTGGATGATTTGGATGAAAATGCCGTTTTCAAAGGAAAAGTGGTTCGTTTGACAGACAAAGAAGCCATCGTTGACATCAACTTCAAATCTGAAGGTGTTATTTCATTGAACGAATTCCGTTACAATCCGAACTTATCTGTAGGTGACGAAGTGGAAGTAATGGTGGACACGCGTGAAGACAAAAACGGTCAATTGGTGCTTTCTCACAGAAAAGCAAGAACATTGAACGCTTGGGATGCGGTAAACAAAGCGCATGATACCCAAGAAATCGTAAACGGATACATCAAAGCACGTACAAAAGGTGGTATGATCGTGGACGTTTTCGGAATCGAAGCTTTCTTGCCTGGTTCTCAAATCGACGTGAAACCTATCCGCGATTACGAACAATATGTTGGTAAAACAATGGAATTCAAAGTGGTTAAAATCAACCCTGAATTTAAAAACGTTGTCGTATCACACAAAGCATTGATCGAAGCAGACATCGAAGAACAGAAAAAAGAAATCGTTGCACAACTTGAAAAAGGACAAGTATTGGAAGGTGAAGTTAAAAACATCACTTCTTATGGTGTGTTCGTAGATTTGGGTGGTGTTGACGGATTGATCCATATCACAGACCTTTCTTGGTCAAGAATCAACCACCCTTCCGAAATTTTGGAAGACGGTCAGAAAATCAATGTGGTTATTTTGGATTTCGACGAAGACAAAACAAGAATCCAGTTGGGTATCAAACAATTGGAAAAACATCCTTGGGAAGCTTTGGATTCCGGTCTTCAGGTTGGAGATAAAGTAAAAGGAAAAGTGGTTGTATTGGCTGACTATGGTGCATTTGTAGAAGTAGCACCAGGTGTTGAAGGATTGATCCACGTTTCTGAAATGTCTTGGTCAACTCATTTGCGTTCCGCTCAGGATTTCGTAAAAGTGGGTGACGAAGTAGAAGCTCAAATCTTGACTTTGGACAGAGACGAAAGAAAAATGTCTTTGGGTATCAAACAATTGACGCCGGATCCATGGACCGATATCACTTCTAAATATCCAGTTGGTTCTCAACACAAAGGAAAAGTAAGAAACTTTACCAACTTTGGTGTTTTCGTAGAATTGGAAGAAGGAGTAGACGGTTTGATTTACATTTCAGATCTTTCTTGGACCAAAAAAATCAAACACCCGTCTGAATTCACAAATGTGGACGATGTATTGGACGTAGTAGTTTTGGAATTGGATGTTGAAGCAAGACGTTTGAGCTTAGGCCACAAACAATTGACTGAAAATCCATGGGACAAATATGAGACGAAATACGGTGTTGGAACAAGACACACCGGAACGGCAGTTGACGTATTTGACAAAGGTGCCACTATCCAATTTGAAGATGCAGACGTAGAAGCTTTTGCTCCTTCCAGAACTTTGGAAAAAGAAGATGGTTCACGTGTGAAAAAAGGAGATGAGTTAGAATTTACCGTAATCGAATTCAACAAAGAATTCCGTCGTGTAGTTGTTTCTCATACTGCCACTTTCCGTGAAGAGGAAGAAAAGCAAGCTAAAAAAGCGATGGAAAGCCAAACGACTGAAACAGCGACTTTGGGTGATATCGACGAATTGGCTGAATTGAAAAAGAAAATGGAAGAAGGAGGAAACTAATTCTGAAGTTTTAACTTATAAGTTTATGACCGCTCTTGCAAAAGGGCGGTTTTTTTATTTTATACAAAGCCCGTTGAGCTTTCGGTCATCCATTGAAATTGCAGTATATAACGGATATTCTTTACCAAAAAGATTATAACCATCAAACATTCATCACCTAAAAAAAACCTCCTGTATTTTTGAAACACAGGAGGTCAATAAACATTCTTAATCAATAATCATTTCGTAATCCCCATGTTATAAAGAGCAAAGGCAAATTTGTCTGTTGTTTCATTGATGATGGCTTCGGTAGATTTCCCCGCGCCGTGTCCGGCTTTGGTATCGATGCGTATCAGTACGGGATTTTTACAGCCTTGTTTGTCCTGTAATTCGGCTGCAAATTTATAGCTGTGCGCCGGAACCACACGGTCATCATGGTCGCCCGTTGTTACCATTGTCGCCGGATAGCAAACTCCTTTTTTCACGTTGTGAACCGGCGAATATCCTTTCAGATATTCAAACATCTCTTTATCGTCATTGGCTGTTCCATAATCATACGCCCATCCTGCGCCTGCCGTAAATGTATGATAGCGCAGCATATCCAAAACACCCACTGCCGGCAAAGCCACTTTTGCTACGTCCGGTTTGATGGTCATCGTCGCCCCAACCAACAATCCTCCGTTTGATCCACCGGCAAGTGCTAAATAGTCAGTTGAAGTATATTTTTCTTTCTTTAAATATTCTGCCGCCGCAATGAAATCTTTGAAAA
>JBEBVY010000083.1:0-6230 GCA_040392505.1 Moheibacter lacus
AAAAAAATAAAACCGGTGACCTGATGAACCGCATCACGGAAGATGTGGCTTTTGTGCGACAATACCTCGGTCCCGGAATTATGTACCCGATGGATTTGATTTCCAGAGCGACCATCATTTTGGCGTTTATGATCAATATAGATCCTTTATTGACTTTATACACTTTAGGCCCTCTTCCCATTCTTTCTTTTTTGATTTATAAAGTTGCTTCAACGATCAATAAAAAAAGTATGGAAGTACAAAAACAGCAATCGGAAATTTCTTCTATCGTTCAGGATACTTTTTCCGGAATCCGGGTGATTAAATCCTTCAACACGGAAAAATCAACACAGGAAAATTATGCAAAAGAAGCCGAACTTTATGAAAAAAAAGCACTTTCCCTCGCCCAAACGGAAGCTTTCTTTTTTCCGTTGATGGTTTTAATAGTCGGAATCAGTAATTTACTGATTTTGTATATGGGTGGAGTACGATACAAAGAAGGTACGCTCAGTATAGGAGTAATTGCACAATATTTTATGTACTTGAATATGTTAATTTGGCCGTTTACGAGTTTGGGTTGGGTAACGATGCTGATTCAGCGTGCTGAAGCTTCCATGGCCCGTATCAACGAATTCTTAAAACAAAAACCTGAAATCGAAAATTCAGTTCCGCATGAAACACCGATTTCCGGTAAAATTGAATTTAAAAATGTCAGTTATACCTATGAAAATACCGGCATTCAGGCTTTAAAAGATGTTTCTTTTACACTTGAAAAAGGCAAATCTCTGGCTATCACGGGAAAAACCGGTTCCGGGAAATCAACCATCGTTTTACTTTTAGCTCGTTTGCTGCAACCGACTTCCGGACAAATTTTAGTGGATGGAATTCCCTATGAAAATCTGAATTTAAAATCGCTCAGAGAAGCCATCGGTTTTGTACCGCAAGAAGCTTTTTTATTTTCAGACACCATTCAGCACAACATTCTCTTTGGTGCAAGTGAAGAAAAAGGCTTACAAGATGTTAAAAAATACGCCCAAAAAGCCGCAGTTCATAAAAACATCGAAGGATTTAAGGATCGATATGAAACGGTTTTAGGTGAACGAGGTGTTACCCTTTCCGGCGGTCAAAAACAAAGGATTTCCATCGCAAGAGCACTGATCAAAGAACCGGAAATTCTGGTGTTTGATGATAGTTTGTCGGCGGTTGATACGGAAACCGAAGAGGAAATTCTTAACAATCTGAAATCTGAGATGAATCAGAAAACATCACTTATCGTCACGCATCGTATTTCTTCTGCAAAAAATGCCGACAAAATTTTGGTATTGGATGATGGAAAAGTGGTGGAATACGGATCGCACGCTGATTTAGTCAATAAAGAAGGCGTTTATTTTTCATTGGTCAAAAAGCAATTAATGGAAACCGATAACCTTTGATCCGGCAGCCGTTAACCCCAAATTCATTTTGAATAACTTTTAATTTTTCAATGGAAGATTGTTTTTTAACAAAATTTTTTTAGTTTTGTTAGCAAAGTATTAACACTTCTTAAATTACACATGATGGGTGAAAATGAAAATTTAGAAAGGTCTGAACCGGACGGGATATATTCCAAGGTACTCAGAGCCGGCAGAAGGACTTATTTTTTTGATGTAAGAGAAACACGCGCGGGTGATTATTACCTTACCATTACAGAAAGCAAAAAGAACACAAATGAGGATGGGTCTTTTTTCTACAAAAAACACAAAATTTATCTGTACAAAGAAGATTTCGGGAATTTCAAAGAAATTCTGGACGAAATCACTTCTTATGTAGTGGATGAAAGAGGGGAAGAAGTAATTTCAGAACGCCATCAAAAAAACTATGAAGGTTTTGGAGAAAAACCCAATTCCAATGGCGAATCGACCAATCCAACTACGGAATCCTTTACCGACGTGGATTTTGATGACATTTAAAGATTCGAAAACTCTGAACACAAAAAAACCGTCCTGGCTTAGCCGAGACGGTTTTATTTTTATGGGAATTTGAAATTTATCCTTTCAAAAGCGCTTCAATCTTTTCTTTTTCTTCCTGTGCCAATTCTCCATCGACCAAAATACGTCCGCTGTGCTCATCGGAAATGATCTTTTTCCTTTGGGCTATGTCCATTTGTCGCTGAGGTGGAATGGTAAAGAAAGAACCTACTGAAGCGTCTCTGTGAACCGGAACAACGGCCAATCCGTTTTTCATATTGCTACGGATTCTCGTGTAAGCTTTGAACAATCTTTCATCCAAAACACCGGAAAATTCTTCCGATTTTTTGATCAAAAAGTCTTCTTCCTTCTCGGTTTCCTTGATGATGGCATCCAATTCTGATTTCTTATGCCCCAAATGCGTTTTCATCGAATCCAGTTTCAGGTTGATTTCTTCCTGCACTTGTTTTTTATGTTCAATTTTAACCTGAAATTCTTTGATTCTCTTTTCAGATAATTGAATTTCCAATTCCTGGTATTCCACTTCTTTTGCCAAAGAATCAAATTCGCGGTTGTTACGCACGTTGTCCTGTTGCTTTGTATATTTTTTCATCAAAGCCTCAGAATTTTTGATGGCTTCTTTTTTCAATTTGATTTCGTCCTCCAATTCCTTGATTTCATCATCAATTTTCTGGATTCGGGTTTCCATCTGAGCCACATCATCACTCAAATCTTCAACCTCCAATGGCAATTCGCCACGGGTATTGCGGATTTCGTCCAAACGTGAATCAATTAATTGTAAATCATACAATGCGCGCAATTTTTCTTCTACGCTCATTTCTTTTTGCTGATCTTTTTTTGCCATATCTTATGTGTAATGAACAGGATTCGTATTAATCTCTGAATTTAGGACTGCAAAATTAGGAAATTTTTCTGATAGATAAGCAGTTAATAAATCTTTTGTGAATTGTTCTGATTCATAATGCCCTATATCGGCCAATAAAATCCGGTTTTCCGCCTGAAAAAAATCGTGGTATTTCAAATCAGCCGTCACATAAACATCTGCTCCTTTTTGTTTGGCTTCCGAAATCGCAAAACTCCCCGAACCTCCCAAAACCGCTATTTTTTTTACTTTTTTTCCGGTTAAGCTGGAATGACGAATGGTTTTCGTCTGCATTTTATCTTTCAGATAATTCAGAAAATCAGTTTCTTCCATTTCAAATCCCAGTTCGCCAATCATTCCGATTCCGATGGTTTGGTTTTTATTTTCCAATCTGAAAACCTCATAAGCCACCTCTTCATATGGATGGTTTTCCTTTAATGTCTTTAAAATTTTTTCTTCCAAATCCTTATTGAAAATCACAGAAATACGCATTTCGGGTTCGAATTGAATTTTTCCGATTTCACCCACGTAAGGATTCGCTCCTTCTTTTGCGCGAAAAGCTCCGGTTCCCTCCAAATTAAAACTGCAATTATCATAATCACCTATATTTCCCGCTCCGGCATCTGCAAGTGCCTGACGTAAATTGGCAGCATTTGCCGTGGGAACATAGGTAACCAAATGACGCAAGGTATCTTTTTGAGGAATTAAAATCTCCGTATTTTTTAGATTTAATTGTTTGGCAATCTGATAATTTACCCCAAACTGTGAATTATCCAAAGCGGTATGCGTTGCATAAATGTTGATATCGTGTTTGATGGCTTTTTGTACCACCCTTTCCACATAATTTTTTCCGGTAATTTTTTTCATGCTCGAAAAAATAATCGGATGAAAACTGACAATCAGGTTTGCTCCTTTCTCAATCGCTTCATCTACCACATCTTCTGTCGTGTCAAGTGTTACCAGTATTTTTGAGATACCGGCATTGGCATCGCCCACCAGAAGACCGACGTTGTCAAAATCTTCTGCGTATGCCAAAGGCGCCAATTTTTCCAGTTCGTTTGTGATTTGTTTGATTTTCATAGGAAACAAATATAAAAAATCCTGTCAGGTTTCAGAAACCTGACAGGTTATACAATATCATCAATTCCGGATTAATCTAAAATTTCCATATCAAAATACAAAGTCGAATTCGGCGGAATGATCAAAAATATTTTGGATTGAAAAAGCCCTAACAGGGTTTGGAACCCTGTTAGGGCTGTAATAATTCAGACAAATACAATGATTGAAAACAAAAAACCTCCAAGATTTTAAAACCTTGGAGGTTGGGAGTATATGTAAAAATTATTAATCTAAAATTTCCATATCAAAATACAAAGTCGCATTCGGCGGAATGACACCTCCTGCTCCTTGCGGACCATAACCCAATTCAGGCGGGATGATCAAAAATATTTTGGATCCTTTTTTAAACAGAGTCAATGCTTCCATCCAACCTTTGATCAATTGGGTTTTTCCCACCACGGCTGTCAACGGTTGACTTCGGTCAAAGGAAGAATCCAGTTTTTCACCATCATTCAATCTCAAAGTGTAGTGAACTTTCACTTCTTCTCCATCGTCCGGAACCGGCCCTTTTCCTTCTTCTTCAATCACATACATCAAACCGGATACGGTTTTGGATGCTTTTGCCGTTAAATCTTTTTGACGTTGGATCTCTTTGTCTTTCTCTGCTTGCTCTTTGGCTTTTATTTCCGCCAATTTGGCTACATGTTCTTTTTGCGCCTTTTCAAAAGCTTCGCCTCCGTTGTAATTTTTGTATTGATCCCCTTTTTTGATGATGTAAACATGGTTGATAATTACATCTTCTATCGGTCGGTCTTGGGCTCCCTTTTTTACATTGGCAATGGTATCAATCACATCCAATCCATCGATTACCTGTCCGAAAATCGTATGTTTCCCGTCCAACCAAGGAGTCGGAACTTCGGTGATAAAAAACTGGCTTCCATTGGTTCCGGGGCCGGCATTGGCCATGGAAAGAATTCCTTTTTTATCGTGCTTTCTGTCGGAAAAGAATTCATCTGCAAAATCATATCCCGGACCACCTGTTCCTTTTCCATCGGGATCACCTCCCTGGATCATGAAATCCTTGATCACACGGTGAAAAACGATTCCGTCATAATAAGGAGTACCGAGTGGTTTGGCTTTGTTTTCTTTGCTTCCTTCTGCCAAACCTACGAAATTGGCCACCGTTAGCGGAGCTTCTTTTTCAAATAATTCGATGGTCAAGTTTCCTTTATTGGTCTCCATTTGGGCATACAAACCATCTTTTAAACTACTGTATTCTTCTTTGCTCATTGAATTGGGTATTTTGACAGTGGAACAACTCGTTACGATTGCAGCTACTGTCAGGATTGATATAATTTTTCTCATTTTTATTTTATTTAGGCAAATTTATCTTGATTTCTTTTGGATTTCGTGCATTTTGATTTTAAATATCAAGGGCTCGTTTCCCAAGATTTTGTTGCGATCCCCATATCCGCCATAAGCCAAAAAGGAAGGCAATAAAACCGTGGCCGAATCTCCTTTTTCGATCATCTGCAACGCAATCTGTATGCCGCGCGGTATATCGGTTCTTCCCATCATGATGGTTTGTTCGCCGTTTTCTTCTTCCGTATAAATCACTTCATTTTCAAAATTCGATATTTCGTATTCGTATTTCACCACATCGCCGGCTTTGGCCATGGATGCCGTGGTCTCACCCGAATTGGAAATCCAAAATCCATAAGATGTTTTCTTGAAATTCAAATCCAGACTATCGATGTAGTTTTGGATCAATTCATTGTCTTCATTCAGAATTTGTTTATTTCTGTCTTGGGAAAACTCCATGAATTTTTGACGGTCGTTATCGTACGTCGACGGATATTGGACCACTTTGCTCTTACATGCGGCAAAGGCCAAAATCAACAATATCATTCCTATCTGTTTCAAATCGTTACCTGTTCTAATTCTTCTTTGTAAATATCCAATAATTGTCGGAATTTTTCCAAGGTTTTTTCCATGTTTAATTCGGAGCGTCCACCTGCGGCATTGATATGGCCGCCTCCGTTAAAATGTTGACGCGCAAATGTATTCACATCGAAATTTCCTTTGGATCGAAACGAAATTTTAATGAAATCATTTTGTTGGTCTTCAATAAAAATGACAGAAAACACAAAATCATTGATCCCCAAACCATAATTGACAAATCCTTCCGTATCTCCTTTTTGTGAACCGTATTCCAATTGTTGGTCGCGCGTCAAATGCATACAGCAAGCGCGATGCTCCGGAAAACTTTCCAATGAATCCAACGCCAGTCCCAATAATTTTAAACGGTTGGGCGATTGGGTATCAAAAACGTTATTGTAAATTTTATCGATTTCGATTCCTCT
>JBEBVY010000084.1:0-5796 GCA_040392505.1 Moheibacter lacus
AATATCAGTATGAGAATATAAAGCGAATTATTCTGTAATATTTCACGCGAATTCAACAATTCATGGATTGAAAAACTACCGCTGATATTGGCTATTAGGAGAAATCCCGCCAAAAGAAAGAATCCGCCTAATCCCGTTATGGCAAAAGCCGTCATGGCACTTTTACGCGAATTCTCTTCTTCATTGTTAAATCCAATCAGGAAAAATGAAGTGATGCTGGTCAATTCCCAAAACATGAAAACAGTCATCAGATTATCCGACAAAACCAATCCGAGCATGGAGCCCATGAACAAGGTCAGGTAACAATAAAAACGATTGAGATATGGGGCATTTTTGAGATATTCCGAGGCATAGAAATAAATCAGCGTTCCTATTCCGGTAATCATTAATGAAAAGAGCACAGAAAGTCCGTCCAGCTTAAAATCCAGATTGATTCCAAGGGCCGGAATCCATTTGTAATGCAGGAGCACACTGCTTTCCCATTGGAGATTTATCAGAAAATATCCAAAATATAAAAACAGCATTAACGGAAAAATCGTCAAAAGCCGGAAATATTTGGGACGAATGTAATTACCCGAAAAAAGAATCAGAAATGCGACGACAAAAACGGTTATTAAGATGCCTATCATAAAGGTTTTTGTTTCAAGGTTCGTAAAAGTACAAAAATCAGACAAATCATCCTGCCCTTAGACTACTAAAATCAGTCAAAAATTCAGAAAATTTTCATTCCTAACTTTAATTTTGTTCAAGATTTCTTCCTTTTGTCACTAATTTCCAAAATGTTGCGGCATCAGAGGGAATTTTCACAGGATTTTCAGAAAATGACTTAATAAAATACTTTAAGTCAAAAACTGTAAAAACAGATTTAAATTCATCCTGCATATCAGAGTTGTTTTGCGCATAACAAAGGTTTCCATCGGACTCATTTTCCAGAAAAATCAAGCCGGTTTTTTCTTCGATTTGACTGATTAATTCTTTCTCTGAGTAGAAATGCATACTTAAAATTTAATTATAAATTTAGCAAATGAATTTGAAAAGATCCTGGAATTCATTCTCGTGGAAAAATATCTGAAAATTTAATAAAAAACCTCATAAGTTTCCCGCCTGCGGACGGGCAGGTAAAAACGAGTGAGGTTTTATTATACATTATACAGATTAACAGTTTACAACTAAAAACCTTTTAGCTGCTCTTCAATTTGCGCAATTTTTTCCAGCGCATCGGCTTCTTTCTTTCTCTCCGAATCCACAACAGCAGCAGGCGCACCGCTTAAAAATTTTTCGTTGGTCAACTTCTTACGAACCGAATTCAGAAATCCATAGAGATATTCTTTTTCTTTCTCTAATTTCTCTTTCTCCGCTTCCATGTCTATATTTTCCGTTACAGGTACCAGAAACTCAAAAGTTCCCACCCGGAACGTAAATCCTTTCTCAGGCATCTGCTCCGCAAATTGTACCGAAACATTTCCAAGTTTCTGGATCAATTCTGTATTTAATTCTTCTTTAGCGCTTTCTGCGGCATATAAATCCAGTTTTTCTTTGGGCGAAATTCCTTTTTCATTTCTGATCGCACGAATCCCCGAAACTACTTCTGAAGTAAATTCAAACTGATTTAAAATTCCCTGCCAGAAATTTTCCGGTTCCGAATATTCCGAAATGATCAACGCATTTTCAGGATTTCTTTCTTCCATTAAATGCCAGATTTCCTCAGTCAAGAAAGGCATGAACGGATGTAATATTTTCAAACAATTACCCAAATATTCAATCGTTGCATCATAAGTAGATCGGTCGATTGGTTTCCCGAATTCAGGTTTTACAGCTTCCAAATACCAGGAACAGAAATCATCCCAAACCAGTTTGTAAGCAGACATCAGCACATCTGAAATCCTGTATTTTTCATAATTCGATTCGATTTCTCCTAGTTCTGAATGAAATTTCGAATAGAACCATTCCACCGCAAATCGATTTTCTTCAGGCGTTTCCAGATTTTCATCCACTTCCCAACCTTTGATAAGTCGGAAGGCATTCCATATTTTATTGGCGAAATTTCGTCCTTGGACACATAAATCTTCATCAAACGGCAAATCATTCCCGGCAGGTGACGAAAGCAACATTCCCACACGTACACCATCGGCTCCATACTGCTGCATTAACTCAATTGGATCAGGTGAATTACCCAACGATTTAGACATCTTACGCCCTTGTTTATCTCTTACAATTCCCGTAAAATAAACATTTTTGAAGGGTAATGTATTTCTGTACTCGTACCCGGCAATGATCATTCGGGCTACCCAGAAAAACATAATTTCGGGTGCAGTTACCAGATCCTGAGTCGGATAATAATAATTGATTTCTTCGTTTTCAGGTTCATTAATACCGTTAAAAACCGAAATCGGCCACAACCATGAAGAAAACCAGGTATCCAATGCATCTTCATCCTGACGTAAATCTTCTTCTGTCAAATGTAAATTCCGCTCTCTTTCAATGATTTCAAGCGCTTCCTGTTTATTTAAAGCCACTACGAAATCCTCTTGTCCATCACCGTAATAAAATGCAGGTATCTGGTGTCCCCACCAAAGCTGACGGGAAATATTCCAGTCATGCACATTTTCCATCCAGTGTTTGTAAGTATTTTTGAATTTAGCCGGATGAAACTGAATCGTATCGTTCATTACGTTTTCCAGTGCGGGCTGAGACAATTCTTTCATTTTCAAAAACCATTGAACCGAAAGTTTGGGTTCAATCACAGCTCCCGTTCTTTCTGAAGTCCCGACTTTGTTGGTATAATTTTCAACTTTTTCCAATAATCCTTTGGCATCCAGTTCAATTTCAATTTCCTTCCGAACTTTGAAACGGTTTTTCCCGGCATAATGCAAAGCATGATGATTCAAAGTCGCATCATCATTGATGGCGTCTATAATTTCTAATTCATGTTTCTTTCCTAATTCGTAATCGTTCACGTCATGCGCGGGCGTCACTTTCAGGCAACCTGTTCCGAATTCAATATCCACATATTCGTCTTCAATAATCGGAATCGAACGATTGGCAATCGGTACAATTACTCTTTTTCCTTTCAGAAATGCATACCGCTCGTCATTGGGATTGATGCAAACCGCTGTATCCCCAAAAATCGTTTCAGGTCGTGTAGTTGCCACTACAATATATTCTTCGGAAGCTGAGGAACCCGAAGCCTCAATTAAATATCTTAAATAATATAATTTGCCTTGTTTTTCCTGATAAATTACTTCTTCATCTGAAATATTGGTTTTGGCTTCCGGATCCCAATTAACCATTCGATAACCTCTGTAAATCAATCCTTTATTGTATAAATCCACAAAAACTTTGGTCACAGATTCAGACAAATCCGCATCCATAGTGAATTTGGTACGGTTCCAGTCACAAGAACAACCCAGTGTTTTCAATTGTTCCAAGATGATTCCGCCATGTTTATGTGTCCATTCCCAAGCGTGTTCGAGGAATTTTTCTCTCCCGATTTCAAACTTCGAAATACCTTCATCTTTTAGTTTCGCAACGACTTTTGCTTCGGTCGCAATGGAAGCATGATCTGTCCCCGGAACCCAACAGGCGTTGAATCCTTTCATTCGGGCACGACGGATTAAAACATCCTGAATGGTATTGTTCAGCATATGACCCATGTGCAAAACACCGGTGACATTTGGTGGAGGAATTACAATGGTATAGGGTTTACGACCGTCGGGTTTGGAAAAAAAATATTCATTTTTCATCCAGTAATCGTACCATTTCTGCTCTACACTATTCGGATTATATTTAGATTCTAATTGCATTTCGGGTAAAAAATTAATCGGTATTTCAATTGTTAATGATTTGCAAATGTAAGATTAGTAAAGTCTAATTGTAAATTTAATTTCTAAATTTGTTTCACAAAAACACACTCATTATGAAAAAAATCTTTTTAGCAACAGCATTTTTAATCGGAGGAATTGCGCTATTGAATGCTCAAGAAATTGAAATAAGCGAATCCAACGTAGATTTAGGAAATATCAAATTTGGAGGAAAAGCGGTTTCTACAGTTCAAATCAAAAATACGGGTGACAAACCTTTGATTATTTCAGATGCAAAAGCTTCCTGTGGATGTACAGTTCCAAAATGGCCAAAAGATCCGATTGCGCCGGGGAAATCTGCTCCGATGACGGTTGAATATACCACAACTAAAAAAGCAGGAGCCTTTAATAAAACGGTAACGATCAGTTCAAATGCCATCACGGAAGGTCGTAAAATTTTCCGAATCAAAGGAGTGGTAGAAGCAGATCCGAACGCTCCTAAATCAGATGCGAGTGGTGCTAAAAGTTTGAGCACTTCTGCCGAAAAGAAATAATAAATTTAATTTCTGAAAATAGAAATCCTTCTCTGCTACGGCGGACCGGAGGATTTTTTTGTGTTGTATATCTCTTGAAACCCAAATGACTTATAAAGAACATCTTAAACGAAATCTAAAATTAGCCGTTCCCGTGATGATTACACAGGCGGGACAAATCATGGTTAATTTGGTGGATAACTTCATGGTGGGAGGTTTGGGTGGAAAGTTTGATTACATCGTCGATGAACAATTGGGGAAAACAGCATTGGGAGCGGTTTCTCTTGGAAACGCAGTGTTTGTAACAGCTCTGGTTGTGGCTTTCGGATTCAGTTTTGCCATATCTCCGTTGGTAGCTGCTGCAGATGCCAAAAAAGATAAGGAAGGAGCCGGTAAAATTTTCTCACACGGCCTGATTTTGAATTTATTTCTGGCTGTTATTTTACTCATCATTCTGGAATCAATACGTCCCCTGCTCTATTACATGGGACAACCAAAAGATGTGATCGATATGGCCATTCCTTTTTTGTCTATCATGGCCTGGTCAATGATTCCGATTATGATTTTTCAGTCTTTCAGACAATTCTCAGAAGGACTTTCACTCACCATCCCCGTAACGGTAGCAACCATCATAGGAAACATCGTCAATATCCTGCTGAATTATGCCTGGGTATATGGATACTGGGGTTTCCCGCGTCTGGAAGTAGAAGGTTCAGGTTGGGGTACTTTTTTTGCCCGCATTTCCATGTTGGTGGTATTGGTCATCACACTGATGAATTTTAAAAAGACAAAGGAATATTTAAAAGCTGTAAAATTCAACCATTTTGAAAACGGTATTTTCAAAAAAATTATCAATATGGGCGTCCCCACCGCTCTGACTTCTTTTTTTGAAGTGAGTGCATTTACCGGAGCCGCTTTTGTATGCGGTTATGCTTTTTCAACAGATTTAGCCGAGCAACAATTAGCCAAAACCAATTTGGCAGCGCATCAAATCGCGATCAGCCTTGCGTCCACCACTTTTATGATGTGTATGGGATTGAGCGTGGCTGCAACTGTTCGGGTAGGTTACCAATTGGGATTAAAAAATTATAAAATACTTCGTGAAGCCGGTTGGTCCACTATTTTTATGGTGATAGGATTTATGCTGATGTGCGGAATCGGGATGGTCGTATTGCGTTACGAATTACCGACCTGGTACCTGGATAATCAACAGGTCATCAATCTGGCTGCACAATTATTGATTATCGCTTCTCTATTCCAGCTTTCGGACGGGATCCAATTGGTCATTTTAGGTGCTTTAAGGGGAATGCAGGATGTGAAAATCCCCTCCATCATCACGTTTGTTTCCTATTGGCTCATCGCCATACCATTGGGCATTTTACTTGCTATTTATTTTGAGATGCGAGCCATAGGTATGTGGATAGGTCTTTTGGTTGGTTTGACTATTTCAGCAATTATGTTAC
>JBEBVY010000085.1:0-5445 GCA_040392505.1 Moheibacter lacus
CAGGGTAACCGTGCGTATGTTGATATTTTCTTTGACGAATTTGAAAGATTAAGAACCGAAAAAGGACAAGGAAACCTGAAATATGCTTCAGCCGATATTTTCGGGAATCGTCAAAATGCCACATTTATCGATTTTAACGAGTCCGATGAATCCATTAAAGATAAAATTAAAAAAGATATCGATGCCAAAATCGGTACGGCTTATCAGGTAATTTCTTCCCGTATCAACCGATTTGGTGTGGTGGAACCCGTGATCCAAAGACTGGGTGGAGCCGGAGACGGACGGATTTTAGTCGAAATGCCGGGCGAGAAAAACAAGGAAAGAATTAAAAATTTATTGCAGAGTACTGCGAAATTGGAATTCTGGAAAGTAGAAGCCAATAATCCACAGGTTACTTCTTACTTCAGTTCTTTGAACCCACAAAGTTTAGGCGTACAAACAGAGGCACAAAGTCTGGCAGGAATTATCCAACCAGCTTTGGAAGGAAACTCCATGTTTTCAGTTGCAACAAAAGATACTGCCGTCATCAATGACATTTTGAATTCGGAGAACTTAAAGGCCAATATGCCTTCCAGCATCCGAAACTTTAAATATTACTGGGGAAATAAACCGGTTCAGACAAAAGATGCCAACACAAACGGGAAATATCTTTCCTTGTATGCATTGAGTGGTGATGGAGACAATGCTCCTTTACTTTTGGGTGATGTAATCGACCAGGCAACAGGAGAAAGAAATGCAGGTTCTATTTCAAACGAACCGATTGTTTCGATGAAAATGAATGCTGAAGGAGCACAAAAATGGGGAAGAATCACCGAAGAAAACGTTAATAATTCTATCGCCATCGTTTTGGATAATGCTGTTTATTCGGCACCCAATATCAACGAGCCGATTAAAGGAGGTAGCTCCCAAATCTCCGGTAACTTCACTTTGGAGGAAGCACGCGATTTAGCCAACATCTTACAAGCAGGTAGTTTACCGGCTTCGTCAAAAATCGTACAATTGGAAGAAGTAGGGCCGTCTTTAGGACAAGAAGCGATCAATAGTTCATTGATTGCCTTTGCAGCTGTATTTGTATTGATTTTAGTATGGATGGTATTTTATTATAGCCGTGCGGGAATTTATGCGGATATTGCGGTAACGATCAATACTTTATTCTTATTAGGATTGATGGTCGGATTATTTGGCGCAACCCTTTCCTTGCCGGGTATTGCGGGTATCATTTTGACATTGGCGATTGCAATTGATGCCAACATCATCATCAACGAACGTGTGAAAGATGAAATGTTACATCACGGAAAATCTTTAAAAGAAGCAGTTTCAATTGCTTATTCATGGAAAGGAGCAATTTCGGCGATTGTAGATGGTCACGTAACTTCTATTTTGACAGCCGCTATTTTATTGATATTTGGTAAAGGACCGGTACAAGGATTTGCGATTACGTTGTTAATCGGTTTATTCTGTTCCTTGTTTACCGCTATTTTCTTGACAAAAATATTCATCGACAAACGATTGGAACAAGGAAAAGACGTTTCTTTCTTTACTTCCATTACCAAAAATTGGTTCCAGGGATTGAACATCGATTTCATGGCAAAACGTAAAATGTTCTACATCATTTCTACTGTTGTTTCTTTGGCTTGTATCGCTATCATTTTTGTAAGAGGATTTGATATGGGGGTTGATTTTGAAGGAGGTCGTACGTATACGATTCGATTTGAACAACCGGTTAGCGCCAATGATGTTAGAGTTAGTTTGGAAAAAACATTGATCGATGATGATGGAACTTCAACTGCTCCAACGGTTAAAATATTTGGTCCGTCCAATCAAGTAAAAGTTACCACCAAATTAAAAGCCAATCAGGAATCGACCGACGTCGATGATGAAATCAAACAAAAAGTATATGAGGGCGTAAAATCCTTTTTACCTGCCAATTATTCTTATGAAGAATTCTCCAAAGATGAAACTGCTATTGGTATCATGTCCGTGGTAAAAGTTGGACCTACAATTGCCGATGATACAACAAGAGCTTCGATATTGGCTGTTGTTCTTGCTTTGGTCGCTGTAGGTATTTACATCCTGATCCGTTTCAAATGGCAATATGGTGTAGGAATCGTAGTTGCAGCGCTACATGATGTGATTGTGATTTTAGGATTATTTGCAGCATTTCATGGTATTTTACCTTTTAACTTGGAGATTGACCAGGCCTTTATTGCAGCGATTTTGACGGTAATCGGTTATTCCATCAATGACTCGGTAATTATCTTTGACCGTATCAGGGAATATTTGGGATTGTATCCAAAAATGCCTTTTGCGGAATTGATTAATAAATCGACTAACAATACGCTTTCCCGAACTTTGAACACATCTATCAGTATGTTTTTGGTGGTAATCATCATCTTCATTTTCGGAGGAGAGACCATCAAAGGCTTTATGTTTGCGATGTTAATCGGGGTGATTGTCGGAACTTATTCTTCCATTTATATCGCTTCGCAAATTATGTATGATTTGACTAAAAAAGGGGAAAAAAAGAAATTATTAAATAACTAATAATTGAATATACAGTTTAAAAAAGGGCAATGTTATCATTGCCCTTTTTTAATTGGCTTTGTCTTTGTCATTTACATTTAAACTATGAATGGCACAAACATTTCCTTGTTCGTCTACTTGGGCTGCAGACAATTTTTTTCCGAAACCCGCTCCCGTATCGAGGTACCAAGCATCTGATGCTTCGTCATAAACCGGCTTCTCCATGACGATGTGGCCGATGAATTGTCTTTTGCCAATATTTTTCAACGGTTTTCGATTGAATAATTCTTCCAAATTCAATTCATCCAACGGAAATTCGGCATCTTCCGGGATTCCGGCATGAGAAACGTAAACCACTCCGTTTTGCCAGTGATGCGGTAATTTGTCCATCCAATTGAGGGTATGGATATAATCCAAATTATAATTTTCAAATTTCTGTTTACTGGCAAGATTGATGGAATCGCGGTAATATTCTTCAAACAAATATTCGTTATTTCCTTTTAAGATAATCAGATTATTTTTCTGTTTTTTTTGAAGTTTCATCAGGAATTCGATGACGGCAAAGGTATGTTTACCCTTGTTGACAAAATCACCAAGCAGTATGAGTTTTTCCTCTTCCGGATTCCAGAATTTATCCAGTAATTCCCGAAACGTAAAGTAACAACCGTGTATGTCGCCAACGATGAAATAATTCATAACAAATGAATTCTCTCAAATTTATCGAAATAAAAAAAGATGGGTTTTAAGTTTTTGTAAAGTTTAAGTTGTCATTCGTGTACAACTACTTCTTTTTTGCTCGTTTTCGATCAGTTGTTTGGAAGCGATTTTCCAAAATCGGGTATTTTTTGAACATTTCGACTTGCAGGGATTCGTTCATTTCCGAAGCTTTTTTAAACGCAGCTTCGCCGTTTTCCTCTTCTCCTAACAAATAGAAACAATTACTCAATTGGTAGTATAATTCCGCCCGGTTAAAATGCTTCAACCCTCTGTAAACGGCTTCTACCGCTTTATGATAATCACCGATTGTAATCAAAGTTTCGGTTAGTCCCAGCCAATTATAAAAATTATTGGGTTCCAATTCCACTAATCGGTAATAATCTAATGTCGATTCCTCAAATCGCACCAATTGGATGTGAAGATAGGCCCTGCGTTTCCAGTAATCGATGTTCAAAGCATCCAAATCCAGCGCACGGTTTAAATAATAAAGTCCTTCGTCAAAATTCCCGATGCTCTCATATAAATCGGAAGTCGCCACCCATGCCTGATCCAGCTGCGGGTCTTCATGCAACGACTGATGGAAAGATTTCAAAGCTTTGAAAGGTTTACCCAATTTCACATAACAACTCCCTATCTTTAAATACGTGTAAGCCGCCGAATCATCCAATTCCAACGTTTCCTCATAGACTTTTATCGCTTCCTCATAATCTTCCAATTTCTCCAGACAAGCCGCCTTTTGGGTATAAGCCATGATACTTTTCGGATTGATCAAAGTCGCATAATCAAAAGCACGATGCGCTTCTTCATAATCCTTCATCAGCATATATTGCTGTCCTAACTGCGACCAGGCAATTTCCGAATACGGACGCAGGTCGATGTATTGCAGAAGAAATTCGACACATTCCTTATTCAAATGCAAATCTTCAAAACATTGTACAACCGAAAAGAACGCAAAATCATCATCCAAATCCAGCTCCAATGCCTTTTTGAAACAATAAAGTGCCTGACTGATTTCATTCAGGTTCAGGTACTCATTGCCCATACAATTGTAGATGTATTCTCGGTCATCACCTAATTCCAAAGCTTTTTCATAGAATTGAATCGCTTTTTTAGGGTTTTCTTTTAACGACCAAAAACGTGCTACGCAAATCAGATAATCCACATCAGTCGCACCGACTTCCTTCAATTCATTTATCAGTTCAGAAGATGCTTTCAGACGGTTCATTGCTAACAAATACTCGAGCTTTTTGATTTGCATTTCCGTACTTAGCGGATACATTTCCAATGCATAATCCAATGCTTTTTTAGCATAAGGCAGATCACCAACGTCCAGATAATAAGCGATAATTTCATAGAATTCCTCCGTATCGAAGTAAAATTTCTCGCGGTTATCGAGCATATGCTCAAAACGTTCAATCAAGTCATTATTTAAAAATCCATCTTCCACTCTACGAATTTACGGATAAGTTAAGTTCTTTCATTTATTATCTTTATCAGTTTTTCACAAGGAATGAACAGAATTAGTTTTTTGGAAGTTTTGAAGGATTTCTTTTTTGATGAAAACAAGATAAAACCCTTATTTGTTTGCTTTCTTCAATTACCACAAAATACAAATCATAAGGAAATCGATTTATTCTGATGGACTGCACATTTTTATAACGAATTCTTTGGTTAGGGTTTTCTATCAAAATTTTATAGGCTATCTCAATTTCCTGCACAAACCAAATAGGAGCTAACAAACTTTCTTTTTCATAAAATTCAATTGATTTTAAAATTTCAGTTTGCGCTCGTTTAGAGACAATTAATTTATAATCCATATTTCTCTTTGAGTTCTTTCAAAGACTCTTCCATAGAAATAAACTCAGACTCATCCAATTTTAATCTTTCTTCAAGAATTCTAATCATATCTTCTGAAAGTTCAAATTCGTTATTAGAATAATTTGCACCTATTGATTCCAAATACTTTTTGAATTCAGAAATTTTATTTTCCGGAACAATTACATTAAATGAATTCATTTTCAACTGGTTTAAAGCACAAATTTACGAAATAATCCTAAGTTAAACTCCTCAACTCCGCGATGAATCTGTCCGCCAAATAATCGGCTTCCTGCTGAGTCGGCGCTTCGGTATAAATCCGGATAATCGGTTCTGTATTGGATTTTCGAAGATGAACCCATTCCTTTTCAAAATCGATTTTCACTCCGT
>JBEBVY010000086.1:0-4848 GCA_040392505.1 Moheibacter lacus
AAACGGCAACCAATTATTTGATACCGTTGTTGCTGATGTTTTCGATTTTTGTTTTGTTGCGCGGACACTATCTTTCCGGTGGAGGATTTGTGGGTGGATTGATTGCTTCGATTGCATTTGTACTGCACTCTTTTGCACACACCACCAAAGTGACACTGGCTTTGTTCCGTTTTTCCCCCAAAACACTGATTCCGATAGGTTTGTCGATTTGTTTAATAAGTGGATTGATTCCCGTTTTTATAGGAGCGCCTTTTTTGACCGGACTTTGGTTGGAAGATTCAATTGCAGTAATAGGTTCGGTGGGAACTGCAATGGTATTTGATACTGGAGTTTATGCAGTGGTTTTGGGAGTAACGCTCACTATTTTATTTACGATTAAAGATAATGTTTAGATGGAGTTATTGTTGATTTTATTGGTAGGTATTTTTTATGCAGCAGGCATATTTCTGATGTTGCGCAGAAGTATGGTGAAATTGCTACTCGGGCTTTTATTGCTCGGAAATGGAGCCAATATTCTGATCTTTCTGACAGGCGGCCTGACCAAAGGAAAACCACCTATCATAGACGAAGCAGAAAAAACCTTTACGAGCGCTTATGCAGATCCGGTTCCGCAGGCATTGATTTTGACAGCGATTGTCATCAGTTTTGCTTTGAATTCCTTTGCCGTTATTTTATTGAAAAGAGTATATGCCACTACCGGATCCGATGATTTGGATTCTCTTAATATTCAGGATTTAGATATATGATTACGAATTTCATACTTGCACCGATTTTAGCGCATATGGTAACAGCAATTTTATTGTTGTTTTTCTGGCGAAATATCGCCTCGCAACGTATCATCAGTATCATTGGAAATTTGGTTGCTCTTATACTTTGTTTTCGGTTGTTTTTTGCAACGCAAGAGTACGGGTATCTGATCGTGCAGGTAGGGAGCTGGGAAGCGCCTTTCGGGATTATCTTTGTTTCGGATTCGCTCAGTGCCATCATGGTGGTTTTGACGGCCATAGTCAGTATGGCAGTAGGAGTTTATTCCACTGTAGCCCTGAATCCAAGCCGAATCAAATACGGTTATTTTGTGATCTTTCATTTTTTGGTAATGGGTTTACTGGGGTCATTTCTCACAGGAGACATTTTCAATTTATATGTCTGGTTTGAAGTAGTGATTATATCCTCTTTTGTGCTTTTGACATTGGGCGGAAAAAAAATGCAGATGGAAGGAGCGATCAAGTATGTAGCCATGAACATGCTGGCGTCTATTATTTTTCTGACGGCCATAGGGATTCTATACGGAATTACCGGAACGCTTAATATGGCTGATTTGGCTGTGAAGATAAAGGGCATCCAAAACCTGGGGTTGATTTCTGTCACCGCACTTTTGTTTTTTGCCGGATTTGGAATTAAATCGGCCGTTTTTCCTTTGTATTTCTGGCTTCCGTCTTCCTATCATACACCGCCATCAGCCATCGCTGCCATCTTTGGAGGTTTATTGACCAAAATGGGGATTTATGCGATGCTGAGGACATTTACTTTGATTTTTCAGCCCGATGATTTTATGAAAAATGTTTTCATTGTCATTGCGATTCTTACCATGATTACGGGGGCACTGGGAGCGATAAACAAACGAAGCATCCGTAGGCTTATTTCTTATCTGATCGTTTGTCACATTGGCTATCTGATTGCCGGAATTGGTCTATATACCGAAGTAGCGATTATGGGTGTGATTTTTTATCTGATGCATGATGTGCTTGTGAAAAGTAATTTGTTGATGATTACCGGAATCATTCAAAAAATTCGGGAAACCATTGATATGACACGTTTGGGAGGTTTGTACAAAGATTACCCTAAATTATCCATTGTCATCGCCATTGTGATGTTTTCATTGATTGGAATTCCACCTTTGTCGGGATTTTGGCCCAAAATTCAATTTTTTGGAGAATCCCTCCGGTCTGAACACTATGTACTGTTGGCAACCTTTATTTTTTCCAGTTTCGTGACATTGTATGTGATGGCCAAAATGTGGTCAGAAGTATTTTGGAAAGAATCACCCAAACCCCTGACCGAAGAAATTGACCGGTTTGCACAGCTGAGTTTTTTACGGAAAACAGCTTTGATTGCACCTGTGACTGCCTTATCTTTTGTA
This sequence comes from Moheibacter lacus, assembly GCA_040392505.1. Taxonomy (GTDB): domain Bacteria; phylum Bacteroidota; class Bacteroidia; order Flavobacteriales; family Weeksellaceae; genus Moheibacter; species Moheibacter lacus_A. Next base: position 2,141 of record JBEBVY010000086.1, read on the forward strand.
TCTTTATATTTAGGATTGAATGCAGGGTATTTTTATGAAATAGCAAATAAAACAGCAGTTGAATTAATGAATCCGCAGTTGTATATAGAGGCGGTACTAAACGGGAATTACGGAAAATGATAAAGAATTTTTTACTTAACTTATTGTTGTCTCTGGTTTGGGTAGCGCTGACCGGCCACCTGAATTATCCCAATTTTTTATTTGGATTTGTTCTGGGATTTGTCATTTTATGGGTATTGACCCGCACCGGCACGATAGAAGATAAAAGTTATTTTTACAAAGTTCCCAAACTACTTTTGTTCTGTTTGTTTTTCTTTTATGATATGCTTCGGGCCAATTTGGAAGTAACACAGGAAATTCTAAGACCGAAAATGAAGTTAAATCCGGCTGTTTTGATTTTTGAACATCGATTGAAATCCGATTTTGAAATCACGATGATTTCCAATCTGATTGCGTTAACACCCGGAACCATGGTGTTAAAAATCAGTCCTGATAAAAAATACCTGTACATTCACAGTTTTAACCTGAAGGACAAAGAAAAGTTCGCGGAGCGTTTGCGAAATGGTTTGGAGAAAAAATTAATAGAAGTAATTCGATAATATGTCTGTGCATCAATATTTTCTGTACGTCCCTTTGCCTATTATATGTCTGGCATTTGTCATTATATTTCTGCGTTTCCTGAAAGGCCCCAACGTGGTGGATCGAGTAGTGGCACTAGATTTAGTTATCACTTCGGGTGTGGCACTGATCGGGATTTTTTGTATTTTATATAACAATGAAAACTTTCTGGATGTTGCCATGATTTTGGCACTGATTGCGTTTTTGAGTACAATTGCTTTTTCGTACTATTTGGATAAAGGAGAAAAAAAACCGGATGATCATGAGTGATTGGTTGATAATGATATTATGTACACTGGGCTCTATCTTTATATTGATTGCCGCTTTGGGAATTTATCGTATGCCCGATTTCTATACACGTTTGTCAGTAACGGTCAAAGCCGGAACGCTGGGAGTAGGTTGTATTTTGGGAGCTGTGGCCATTTATTTTTATGATTTTGCAGTGTCAACCAAAGTATTTGCCATCATTTTCTTTCTGTTCATCACTTCACCGGTTGCTGCTTACATGATTTCCAGAACCGCTTTTGTCAGCGGAATCAAAATGTTTAATACAACCATAATTGATGAGAAAGGACAGGATAGAGGCGAGGTACAGGGAGAAGAAATGGAGGAGAATGATTGATTATTTCAGGTCAAAAAGTGCCTGATTAATCAGCTCACTTACTTTTCGTGCTTTCTGCATCACCATCACATGGGTTCCCCCCTCCACGATTTCTACATCTTGAATTTTTGAAATGGGGAAGACGATATCTTTGTTCCCGTGAATATGGATGAAATTCTTCATCTCAACATTATTCTGCCAGTTCACAATCCTGTCCATGGACCATTTCAGATAATAGGGGTCGCGGAATTCAAAAAACTCATTGATATCCGGCATTTTTGCATTGTAAATGTTACGGAATAACGCATAGGAAATTCCATTATCTGAAGAGATGAATTTCGGGGGAATGAGTTTATGCAAATTGGAATGTGATGAAAATCTCATAATCTTCGGCAATTCCTTTCTTGATTTTACGGTCGAAATCAAAATGTTCAGTTTCGGGTCTAAAAAGCGGTTGATTTCCTGGGTGAGGATTCCGCCAAATGAAAGTCCCATCAGAATGAATTCTTCATCAGTATTGATTTTATCAGCCATTCGTTCTGCATAGTGCTCCAATGTTTCTCCTTTTTCAGGTTGAAGCCAAGGAAGGTAAACGAGATCAAAATCCGGATTGATTTTCAGGTGTTTAAACACTTTTTCATTGGCACCTAATCCGCTGATTTGATAGATTTTCATAATTTCTGATTTTTTAACATTTCAGAAAATTCTTCCAGTCGGATTACTTGAACCGGAGGAAAATCTAAATCATTTAAGGCGAGTAATTTCTTATCGTTTGAAATCAATAGATCTGAATTTGAAGCGAGATAAGTATCAACAAATTTATTATCATCCATATCTCCATCCACTAATTGAAAGTAGTAGAAAATATCCTGAAGAAAAGTATTTTCTGAGATAAGAATAACGCCCAATAAATTATCAGTTACGGATTCTCCCCAAAATTCATTGAATTTTTCTTCATATTCCAAAAGTATTTCGGTTGAAAGACTTAGTTCAAATTCAGCATCAAGAAAAGCATCAAAAACATTGCGGTATTCGGAACGTTTACCCACACAACTCAGAAGGCAATTTGTGTCCATAACTACTTTCATTTATCAGTAGCTTCCAACCATTTTTGATAGACAGATGCAGTATAATTTTTATCCGATTCAGCCCGGGTAATTGCCTGGTCTAATTTCTCGCGGAAATAAAAATTTAACAATGACTTTACTTCCTGTAGTTGTTTTTCATCAGTAATAAACCGAAAACTTTTTAATAGTTCCAATTGCATTTCTGTAAGTTTGGATGAAGAAGTAATCATAATAATTCGTTTATAACAAAATTACGAAAGTTTAATTGAATTTCGGACTTGTTTTTAAACGCTTGCTAAAACCTGAAGATTTTTCCGTGAAACATTCACATTTCCACCGGAATTCAACATCACCAGATCCACCATTTCGGTTTGATTGATCAATTCTTCGTCAAAATCAGTTTCGACTTTTACATAATTTTG
>JBEBVY010000087.1:0-4774 GCA_040392505.1 Moheibacter lacus
TGGTTGAAGTCGAAACATATTCAAATCCATTTTCCGATGTCGAAATTCGGGATATCTATTATGAAAACAGAGACAGCACTTTTGTTTTGAGAACTTTAGGACCCGACGGAAAACCGTTTACAGAGGATGATGTTTTGCCGGATTATTAGCCGCTATAAGTTCTAAATGTTTTAAATAGCATCATTTAAGTAATTATCGAAATATCCAACTCCGGACTTTCCTCCAAATCCATCATCGCATTGATCAGCTTAAACGAAATAAAACGGTTCAAATCTTTTGGATTAATTTCTTCTTCTATAATTTTTCCTGATTTTAAAAGGGATTGACGCATGGTTCCGTTCAGTAAATAAGAAGTTGGCGTAATCCAGTTCTCGCTATCAAAAAACACAAGATTGGCATATGAAGTATCGGTAATTTGTCCGTTTTTCACAATGATGATTTCGTCTTCCGTAACCGAATCTTTCATCAACTCAAGAGCACTTCTGTCTTCCGATTTGAATCGATATTCGATTTCGTTGTTTTCCACCAATTTCAGCGATTGGATGTTTCGGATGCTGTATGGAAATATTTCTACCAACTCAATATTTTCCGCATACAGAATTCTGCATTTGTGTTTACCAAATCTCTGATTATCAGCCAATGAAATTTGATTTTTTAAACTAATTTCATCTGTCAAACCCCATTTTTTATAGCGGGTTTGGTTGAATCTTTTCTGATGAAATTCAAGGTTTCGGATTTCGCCGTTTTTTATGCATAAAGTTTCAATGAATCGGAACATATACTTTATCTATCATTTCGTTGTATTCGTCATTTGCATCGCTTTGATGGGTGATGCCGCCGCCGCTCTTAAAAACAAAACCTTTCCCGGTTGTTTCGATAAAACGGATCATCACCGCACTGTCAAGATTCTTTCCGTCAAAAATACCAAAAACACCGGTGTAAAATCCTCTTTTATAGGATTCCGCTTGGCCAATAATTTCCATGGTTTTGTCTTTGGGTGCGCCGCTAATAGAGCCTGCCGGCAATAATGCATCAAAAATATCACCAAGTTTTTCGTGAAAATCTTCCGGCAATTCACCGGAAATTTCAGAACTGACTTGTAAAAGCGTTTTTTCGTTTGTTTTTAACCGGTCGATGTATCGGAATTTCGGAACGGAAACTTTTTTGGCTACATGGCTCAAATCATTTCGAATCAAATCCACTATGGTATAATGTTCCGCCATTTCTTTTTTGTCTGAAAGAATTTGTTCTTCAGCATTTTCAAGGGAAGCATCGATGGTTCCTTTCATCGGATAGGAAAAGATCTTTCCATCCTTAATTTTCACAAAGGTTTCAGGCGAAAAACAAACCAATCGATCCTTCCAAAATAATTTGTATTTGGCGTTTGAATATTGATAGATTTCTTCCAAACTTAAATTGATTTCGATAGGCGTTTCACAGGTCAAATTGGTCAAAAACGAATTTCCGTAATGTAAATTTTTATGTACGAAATCAAATTGTTTTTGATAAGCTTCAAAGGAAATCGGTTGTTTTTCCAATTCGACTTTGGAAAGAAATGTTTGGGGTTTTGCATCGATTTGATGTTGGATTTCATCGGTCAATTCGTCCAAAGGAATCACTTTCCCATTTTCTTTTAAAAAATCGATGACAAACAGAAATGGAGTCCGGCTTGCACCGAGTTCATTCATTCGCTCAAAGATTTCGTTTTGAAAAAGCATGGAATCAGAATCCTGTATTTCCGATTTGATCGATTTCCGAATAGGAAGACTGCATAAGAAGATTTTTTACCATGGCGTACTGCATCAGTGTTCCGGCAGCCATGGAAGCAAAAACTCCAATCAAACACGCAAAATAACCCACACTGGAAATCATCCCCACTACAAATACAAACAACAAAATCATAAGCCATTGTTTTTTAAATAATTGATAGGAAGATTTTACAGCGTCTGTCGTTGAAAATCCGCCGTAATGAATCAAATAAGGCGCAAAAACTATGGATCCCTGAACGAAAAAAATGGCCGCATAAAAAATTATATAATACAACATCATAAAAATCCCCATCAAAGCGCCCGTGGATGCGGAATTTCCATATCCCATACCCATGTCAGCCGATACAAAAAAGAATATAAAGGGAATATACAGCACCAAAAAAATAACAAAAAGACACAGCGTCAACAGGAAATGACGGTTGTAATTTTTAAAAGCCCCGAAAAAATCTTTGAATTCCAACGGTTCACCTCTTTCTACTTTTTCGGCTGCTACCGAATAACCCAAAAGAAGTGGAAAAGTAAAGAACAATCCGCCAATGATGGTCAGAAAAGAAAGCATCATCAATATCATGGAAACCAATCCATATAGACTGAAAAGCACCCATTCCTTTTTAAATATTTCAAATCCGTCGCTTATATATTTTCCAAAATCAAAACTATATCCGTTTTCGATTTTTTGGTTTACGGTGGCTACTTCAATTCGGTTCATTTTTGTAATAAATAAATGTGGTTTACATTTGTCAAAAATAAACTTTTAAGATGAATGCAGAAGAATTATTGACCCTAATTAAATCCAGGCGATCTGTGATGCCGACGAATTACAGCGAAGAGAAAATAAGTCAAGAAGAGTTACAAAAGATTTTGGAGTCTGCCAATTGGGCTCCCAATCATAAACGCACGGAACCTTGGCGATTTAAAATTATTGACGGAAAAGGCAAACAAAGATTGGCAGATTTCATGGTGGGAAAGTATTTGGAAAACACGCCGCCGGAAGCGCAGAGCGATCGGAAGAAGTCGGCTATCATCGAAAAATGTCTGCTTTCAGATAAAATTATATTAATTTGTATGAAAACCTCCCATCAATTACCGGAATGGGAAGAACTGGCTGCGATGTCGATGGCTGTCCAAAATATGTGGTTGATGTGTACGGTGATGGGAATCGGATCTTATTGGTCATCGCCCGGTGCTATTTCCAAAATGAAAGAGTTTGTAGAATTGGAGGATGATGAAAATTGTTGGGGTCTTTTTTATATGGGAAAACGGAAAGAACCTTTACAAGAAAGCAACCGAAAACCGATAGAAGAAAAAATTCAGTTTATCCAATATTAATACAAAATCAATTAGACAATGAAAAAAATAATTTCCTTAACTTTTCTGTTTGGATTTATACTATCATATGCTCAAACCGTTGACGGGAGTGGCAATCTCCAGACAAACAGCCAAAAATATCTGAAAGATCGACCCAACAAAGATCGTTTGCAAGGTTGGTATATTGCAGGAAATAACAGTTTACAGTTCAATCAGGCCGCTTTCTCCAATTGGGTTGCGGGTGGTGTGAATTCTTATGCTTTAACTGCCAACGTGGATTATGAATTTAATTTGACAACCGGTCGTCATATTTGGGACAATCGTATTTTATTGAACTATGGTGTTTTAAGAAATGAGGGTGAAGATTACAGAAAATCAAATGATGTAATTGATCTGACTTCATCATATGGATATGAATTCATCCGCCATTTTTATTTGGCTGCTGCAACCAACTTCAAAACCCAATTTTCAGAAGGATTGGATTATACGATACAGGATAGCATAACCGGGGATTATAAAAAGATTTCTAATTTTATGGCTCCTGCTTATTGGTCTATGGGTATCGGTGTGGATTACAAACCAAATGAAAACCTTCAGATTAATTTTCATCCGTTAACATCCCGATTTACCTTCGTTATGGATGATGATTTACAATATGCCGGAAATTTCGGATTGAAAGAAGATGGCAATAGTTATTTTTATGAATTCGGGGCTTATTTGGGAGCGCGTTATAAAATTAATTTCCTGAAGAATTTTTCATACGATAACCGACTGGGCATTTATTCCAATTATTTGGACTCCCCTTTTAATATGGACATAGCCTATCAAGGTGTTCTGGATATGAAAATAAATAGTTTCCTTTCCGCTCAAGCAACGATCAACTTGTTTTATGATGAAAATCAGATTCAGCGGACACAAGTTAAACAAACTTTGGGCGTTGGATTGTCTTATAAATTTAATAACGAAGCAAAATTAAAATTGAGAGAAGAAAATCTTCCACCACCTCCTACTCTGGAAGAATTAAACAAAGCGGTGATCGATGCTCAAAAAGAAGTAGATGATGCCAATCAAAAGCTGATGGATGCTCAGGAAAAAGTAAATGAAGCGACCGAGGAAGTGAAGGAAGCAACTGAAAATCTCGAAGTGATTACGGAAGAGGTTCAGGAAGCGACAACTGAAGAAACCAATTAGGATACATGATTTGTAGAAATTTGAATCTGAAAATCAATCTACTTTCATCTTTCCGTGATGAGAAAAAGAAATAGTTTTTAAGACAGATCATTCTTCTCAGTAAAAATAAAAGCCATCTTGGTTGAACCGAGATGGCTTTCTTCTATTTTCTGATCTTTTCTTAAGAGTCCAGTGCTTCTGCTCCACCGACGATTTCCAAAATTTCGTTGGTAATGGCAGCCTGACGCTCTTTGTTGTATTGTAAAACCAATTCTTTGCGAAGCGCATCCGCGTTATCGGTTGCTTTATGCATCGCTGTCATACGGGCTCCGTGTTCGGCTGCATTTGAATCCAATAAAGCTTTGTACAATTGGGTTTTCAGCGTTTGCGGAATCAAATCGGTTACGATTTTTTCTTTTGACGGTTCAAAAATATAATCTACCGAAGAAGTTGTAGCAGCTGAACTTTCCGATTGGATTTGAACCGGTAAATACTGTTCGTCCATCACGATTTGAGTCGCTGCATTT
>JBEBVY010000088.1:0-4279 GCA_040392505.1 Moheibacter lacus
CACCGGGAATTGAACCTTTTGCTTCCAATTATTATAAAGCCGGATTGTCCAAAGGAAATTTCATGCGCAAGAATAAATACCTGGCTAAATTACTTCAGGAAAAAGGTTTGGACAACGAGGATACCTGGCGAAACATCATGTTGAATCAAGGAAGTGTTCAAGGATTGGATGGTTTGACGGAACATGAAAAATCGGTGTTTAAAACTTTTCGCGAGATCAGCCAATTGGAAATCGTTCAGCAAGCCGCAATTCGTCAAAAATTCGTTGACCAAGCACAGAGTTTGAATCTTAATATTCCTGCGGAACTGCCGATAAAAGATGTCAATAATTTGATGATTGAAGCCTGGAAATTGGGTGTGAAAACCTTGTACTATCAGCGTAGTCAAAGCGTTTCCAAAGAAATGGTGACCAGTTTGGTCACCTGCAGTAGCTGTGAAGCTTAATTCAATTATTTGCATAAAATATAAAGGTCATGACTTTTAGTAGTCATGACCTTTTTTTAATTAACTCGGATATTGGAATAGTTTTTGAGGTCATAGGCCGGGGGTGATTGGGAAAAATTTTTCGAATGAAGAAAATTTGTATTGCATCTTTATTGGCTTTATTCTGTTCGTGTAACACGCTTAATCAGGAAAGTGTATTGTACCCGAATTCTATGAATTTGGTTGAAAGCACACCTCTGATTAATGATTACGGGAAAACCGTTTTAGAGAGATTCGATGCGCCATTGGGTTATAGCCGGGTTTCGGTTTTGCCCGATACTTTTCCACATTTTCTGAGAACCTTAGCATTAAAACCGGAAGGAGCCATGGTGCAATTTTATGACGGAAAAACCAAACCCAATAATAATGTGTACGTTTCGGTTGTGGATTTGCCTCTTTCCCGTCAAAACGTCCAAATGTCATCTGATTCCGTTATCCGCCTCATTTCCGAATTTCTTTATAAAAATGGGCAATACAGTAAGATAGCTTTCCATGCCAATAAAGAACGGTTGAGTTTCCAAGAATTTGCGAAGGACGATTTTTCAAGAAAAAAATTTGAAGAATACATGGATTTCGCCATGGAAAAAATATCTACGCCGAGTTTCTGTACCGATCTCAAACACATAGCGTTAAAAGACATCAAAATCGGGGATATTTTTGTGCAGAATACCCAGCCCAATGGTCATGCCGTAATCGTAGTCGATTTAGTGGAAAATGCCAAAGGCGAAAAACTATTTTTATTGGCCCAAGGATTTCAACCCGCACAAGAAATCCAGATATTGGCCAATCCCAGTCACGATGATATCAGTCCTTGGTACGCATTAAAAGAAGGAGAATTGCTGACACCCGAATGGCGGTTCATGACCTCAGACCTTATGCGATTTGTATTTTTACAAGATTAATTTCTGATTCGTCCCAAATTAATTCTGTAAATTTGGGGTTAAATTCAATCAAGATGAAAACACTGTTTTTTTGTTTTGGCTTTTTGTTTTTTGCAAATGCCTGCAGTAATTCACAAGCAACATCAAATGAATCATCCAAAATGAACGGTTTCGAAATTTTATACCAATCTGAATATGGAGGAAGCGGAGTAGAACAAACAGAAGTATTTACAGAGGAGGAAAATTTTGCCAAAATGTGGAATGAAACGATTAACGTTTATTCGCAGTCTTCAGAAATACCAAAAGTGGATTTTTCAAAAAAAATGGTTGTCGCCCAACATTTTCAAAGTAGAAATAGTGGTGGAATCGAATATGAAATCCAATCCGTAAAACAAACCGGAAATAAATTGGAAGTTATATATAAAGCCACGCCGCCGGAAGGAATGGCTACTATGGCGATTACCAATCCCCTGATGATTGTTGTCGTAAACAAAGTTCAAAACCCGGTGGTTGAATTCAAAGCACAAAATTAACACGGAAAATAACACATAATAATACTTAATCATGCATAAGATTTATTTGGACAATGCTGCTACCACGCCTATCCACGATGAAGTGATAGACGAAATGGCAGACTGTATGAAAAAAACATTTGGAAATCCTTCTTCCACCCACGTTTTTGGGCGGGAAGCCAAAGCCAAAATGGAATTGTCCCGAAAAAAAATTGCAGAGTTCTTAAATGTTTCTCCTGCGGAAATTATTTTTACTTCTTGCGGCACCGAATCCAATAATTTAATCATTCGTTCTTCAGTTGATCATTTGGGTGTAAAACGAATCATTACATCCAATCTTGAACATAAATGTGTAAAAGAAACCACCATGGAAATGGGCGAATGCCGGAATGTGGAAATTCTGAAAGTTAAGACAGACGGGAAAGGGTCCTTAGATTATGATGATTTAGAAAGAAAATTAAAATCTTCCGATAAAAAGACTTTGGTGACTTTAATGCACGCCAATAATGAAATCGGAAATATGCTGGATGTGGAAAGAGTGCAAAAGATCTGCGAAGAAACGGGCGCGCTTTTTCATACCGATACGGTTCAGACATTGGGTCATTATCCGATGAATTTAAGTGAATTAAAAGTGGATTTTGCTTCCTGCAGTGCCCATAAAATACACGGTCCGAAAGGAATCGGATTTGCCTACGTCAAAAAATCGACCGGTCTTCGTCCCCAAATTACAGGTGGTGGACAAGAGCGCGGACTCCGTTCCGGAACAGAAAATGTGTATGGAGTGGTCGGATTGGCCAAAGCATTTGAAATGGCCATTCAGGATTTGGATGAAAACAAATCAAAAATTGAAAACCTGAAGAAATATACCATTGAACAATTAAAAGCAACCATTCCGGGTGTAGAATTCAATGGACATTCGGCCGATTTGGATAAAAGTCTGTACACCGTTTTAAATATCCGTTTGCCGTTTAAAGATGCCTTAATCGGTTTTGAATTAGAATTAAAAGGAATTGCGGTATCTCAGGGAAGTGCTTGTAGTTCAGGTGCTTCAAAAGTTTCTGCTGTGATTGAATCTATTTTGACACCGGAACAAATCGAAAGCACGACGCCACTCCGGGTTTCATTTAGTTGTTACAATACAAAAGAGGACATCGATGCATTGGTCGGAGTCTTGAAAAACATCAGCGAAAAACATTTAGTGGTTCATTGATGAATTATTTGGATTGGTTTTTTGTCTTCATTTTGGGTGCCGGAGCCGTTTGGGGCTATCAGAAAGGTTTGATTAAAGCCATATTGGGTTTTTTGGGAATCGGTTTGGCAATATGGACTGGATTAAAATTTTCCCAAGTCATTGAACCCTTTATTTCAAGTGTAGAAGCCATTCCAAACGAATTGATCACCATTGTCGCCATTTTAGTGACCATCCTTCTGATTTATTTTGCCGTAAAGATCATAGCCAAAATTTTACATTCGGTTACCCATACCATCGGGCTGGGAATTTTTAACCGTTTGGGCGGAGCTTTGTTTGGTGTTTTGTTGAATGCATTGATACTGAGCGCATTGGCTTTTTATGTTTTGCCGTTTTTTGATTCGATGATCGGTTCTGAAATGATTTCGCAAAGCAAATTGATGCCTTATTTACAAGATGTTATCGAATTATTCAAATTGAATTTTCATTTGGTAACGGATTCTTTGCAATGAAAGAACATAAATTCATTATAAAACGCGGAATTTCTGATAGGAACGAAAGACAATTGATTCTCAATGAAGAATTAATAAGTTTTGAAGATAAAGATTACATATATGATGCTTTTACCACCTTTCAAAAGGATGAAATTACAGCTTTCAGATATGGAATTAAATGGATAAGCATATTTGGATATGATTTTCAGATTTTCATAAAAAATGCTGATAATAAACAAATTAAAATTGATTTTGCAACCTACTTTCATAGAAATAAATCAAATTATTTAGAGAAGTATCAAAAAATTTTGAATGCATTGTGGGATTTATATTTTTTAAATATTTCAAATAAATTCATTCAGAAATTTCATGATGAAATCGATTTTGAGATAGCGAATGTTTCCCTTAATCCAATTGGAATTTCGTATAAAAATGGAGTCATAAATCCTACGACAATTGAAATCCCATGGGAAAAGGTCAGGACTTTTAATTATCAAAGACACTTTGTTATTGCTCATTTGGATAAACCGGGAAAAATCAGCAAACAATTAAGTTATTTAGATGATTGGAATGTATCTGTTTTATACAGTGTCATTAGGACAATTTTGCAAGAAAAAGGCATTGAATCTTATGATTAAAATTAAGCCTTTTTAAAAATTTCTTTACTTTTTTTAGAAACCTTATATTTGAAAACTCAAAAAAACAGACAAAAATGGATTTC
>JBEBVY010000089.1:0-4214 GCA_040392505.1 Moheibacter lacus
TACACGAATTTTTATATTCAGCAAATAGATTTAAAAAATACTAAAGTTTTTTATTTATTCTCCGTTTGTGTCCAATAGAATCCATAAAAAAACCGGAGAAGAACTCCGGTTTTGTGTTTTTTAGATATTGATTACATCTGTTGTTTGTCCAATCTTTGCATTCGGGTATCTTTAATGTCGGATGACATGATGATAGATGGAATCAATTGCTGTGTCATTTTCTGTTTTGTTTGCTGGTCGATTTGATCGATCAGGAAAGTAGCGTCTTCCACTTTTGGTGCTTCGGCTATGGTTTTAACCTGAATAACATAAACACCGGCATTTCCTTTAATTGCTTTTGAAACAGCGCCCGGCTTTAGCCCGAATGCAGCTCCCGCTACGATGGGTTCCGCGCCTTTTCCTGCAATTTGAGCAGCGCCAAATGTGATGGAAGTATTTCCTTTTACGGCTCCAAAGTTAGACACAAAAGCATCTAAACTTGGATTGGCACCCAATTTTTTATTGACCTCTTCAGTCAATTTTTGATGAACTAAAATCGGCTCTACTTCTTGTCTTACGGATTTAGCAGTCGCCAATCCTTTAGGGGATTTGGATGCCACATAAACGATGATCTGGTCTTCATTTGTTGTGGAAAAAAGGAATGAACTTCCCGGTTTGGCGTCTTTACTAAAAGCCCATCTCAAAATATCATTGTCTTTTTCGTTGCTGAATCCTGTGGAAGGGTCAACCAAAGGTTGGGTATAGTAACGCGTTACATTGTCTGCCGTATTGTAATTGAATCCTTTTTTCTGCGCTAAATTGGCAAATTCATTTAAAGATTTTCCTTGAACATCTTGTGCAAAAGTTCGGGCATCTGAAAAGTTTTTGTCAGAAGTTCCTTGTGAAGGTTTGATTTCTTTCAGGATGTTGGCAAATTGATAACCCGTTGTATTTTTCACACCATCTATTTTGATGATATGATATCCAAATCGGGATTCGGTCAATCCGATTTCTCCCGTTTTATGTGTGTTTAGAAATTGCAGATATTCCGGGGCGATGTTTTGTGCGTTTCGGCTGGTCCAACCGATGCTTCCGTTCTTTATTTTTGAACCCGGATCTTCTGAATATTGTTCCACCAAAGCGGTAAAATTACCGGCATTTGCCTTTGCAATTATACTGTCGGCCAGTACTTTGGCTTCATCTCTTGTTCTGGTTGCCGATTCGTTTCCGGCGCCTTTGTAAGTAATTAAAATATGGCTGGAATTAATGGAATCTGCTATTTCTTTTGTCTTGGAAATTTTTACCAATTGATAGGCGTTTCCTGTTTTAAACGGCCCTCCGATTTGTCCAAGACTTCCGGTCATCAAAAAGTTTACATAATCTTCCGGCAATTGGGAAGCATATTGTTGAATTTCATTTCTTGTGATGAATTGATTGGTAAACGGACGATCTGAATATTTGGTTACATAAACAGAGTCATTGCTTGCGTTTGCAAAGGAAGGAATCGTGTCTGTGATATTGTTCACTTTATCTACTGAAGTCGCTCCGGTCAAATATTTTTTGATGTCGTTCAATGCATTTTGTTCGTCTTCGGCAGAAGGTTGAGCCGGAAAATAAACATAACTCAAATCTACAGTTGCTTCGCTTTCAAAAAACTTAGGGAATTTTTTTACATATGCGTTGATTTCGTCATCTGTGATTTCGACTTGGTATTTCTTTTTCAAATCATCATAGGAAACAAATGCATAATCGATAGTAGCGTTTTGAACATTTCCAACTTGTTGGAATTCAGCTTCTTTTGAAGTTGTGGCTACACCCATGGTAACCAAATCCATATATTTTTGACGCAACAAATCAGGTTTGGCTTCTTCAAACATCATGATGAAATTCTGGTAAGCTTGTCCTGTTCCTTGAACACCTTGTTCTGCCTGAGATTTTAACTGGCCCACCTGGGTTTTCAATTCGGCAGCGTCCACCATACCATATTGTTTGGCCATGTACGACCAAACTTCTTCATCACTAACTTCCAAACCTGCTTTTTCGGCTTGCGCCATGATGATTTTTTTGGTAATCAAATTGTTCCAAACTTGTTGTGAAACTTGGTTTTGAGATAAATTATTTTGATTGGAGCTGACGGCAGATTGAGCATTGATGAATTCTGCTAAGGAAATGGACTCGCCATTGATGTTTCCGACCTCATTTGGGTCTCCCGTAAAAATGCGTTTTACTACAGAATTCTCGCTAAATAAATCACCGGCTACAAATGCCAACATTGCGACCCCGATTACTACTACCAGTAACCAGGTTTGTTTGCGGATATCTCCTAAAATTGCCATTATCTTGTGTCTTAAATATTAAATTTTTGGTTGGCGAAATTACAATAATTAAATCAATTTGAAAATTTGAAACCCATAAATTTTGAAAATGAACGCTTTAAATTCTAAATTCCGATTGACATTCAGAAAAAAATTAGAATTTTTCACCTTCATAGAATTTTATTCCCTGATTGTTAAATAACATATATTCGCTTAGATCATCTTTTGCTTCCAAACCATTATTGGCTTGCAGCGAATCTCCTTCTTTTGAGATGATATAAACCGTGTCTTTTGTAAAAATGCTTCTTTTCTTTTTATTCCAAAAAAGTTTTTGTGTTTTTAAAGTATCTCCTTTTTCGTTGATGACGACTACGTCTCCGCGTCCTTCGTACCAACCTTTCATTTCGTTCATCAACGCCCAATTGGCACGCAAATATCCCGGCGAATCAGGATTCTTATTGTAAAAATCCATTTCCAGACCTTTTGGAAATTTGGTGTAAGGAGTGTCGATCATGGCGTATTCTTCGATCAAAGGCGAGCGGAGATTTATTTTTAAAAATCCCGAATCTTTAAAAATGACATTGGCGTTTACCAGAGAACGGCTTGGGAAATCTTTTTTCCGTTTGGAAAGATCTACGTCTTCCATTTGGGTGCAGGAAAAAACAAAAACCACCAGATAAATGAGCAACCATCTTTTGCGGAAAAAAAATAAAGAAAAGAAAGGTTGGGCTGCCATCTGAACGAATTAGTCGATCACTCGTTTTCTAAACCATATATCGTTCAGCGTAAATCCAATTTTCACATTGGCATAGTTCTCCCGAATGATCATAGAATTGGCTTTACCCAATTGTCCCAATTCAACAGCCAGATTCAACATGGAGGCATCGCGGTCTTTGCCGACCGGAAAACCAAATCCTATGGTCATACCATATTTTTTGACTCCGACATCCCCAAATTGTAAAGGAGTGGCTTCGTAAAATCCACCCAAACGGTAGGTCACACGGTTAAAATAACTTTTGTAACTATTAAAGTCAGGGATCCAATAACCTCCGGCTGAAACCCGGAATCGGGTATCGATTTTGGAATTATCATCTTCATCCAGTTTATATCCGCCCCAGTCTCCCCAATCCAATTGAGCGCCGAGCATCCAGTGTAAATCCTTGCGGTAAGAAGCCCCGATTGAAACAGATTGAGGAAGTTTCATGTCGCCATATATTTTGTGATATTGGATCGTATCGATGTTCTCCGGGACGTTGTCCAACAACATATAAGTGGAGGTCATATCCTCAATTTTTGCATTGATATTGGCGCCCAGCGTATAAGTTCCACCGGCTTCAAAATGTTTGTTTGTGCCGATTTTTTTTGAATAATAAGTCCCTGCGGTAAATTGAAAACCGCTTAGTTTGGCCTCATATGAATAATCCGTTACAAGCGCCAAACCTTCTGTGGTAATGATCTGCGTACGGTTCAAATCTCCAAATAAATAATTGGCACGCAATCCCACCGAAATTTCAGGAGAGACATTGTAAGATCCCATTACGTGAAAGGAATTGATCCCTCCGTCACCCTTATAGTCGTTACGGAAATTGAGTTCATCTCCTTCTGTAATGGTAGACAAATCATATCCGACGGAAGAAAAAGGTTGAAATCCAAATCCCGCTCTTGCTTTTGTTCCGACAGGAAAAGCCAGGGAAATATTGGAAAGAAAGGTTGTGCTTTTTTTGGAAACGCTGTTTCCGTCATCAAACTGACTCATATGTGTATTGACCCCCAAATCGAAACTGGTTGCAGCCAAATCTTTGTTGGCTGCGGGGTTATAAAAGTTAGCACTTGCATTGTAAGGATTGGTGTTAAAAACCGAAACTCCACCCATGGCAGCTTGCTCTATATTATTGTCAAAAAGTAAATTTCCTACTCCAA
>JBEBVY010000090.1:0-3987 GCA_040392505.1 Moheibacter lacus
TCGGCCAAAGCACGTACATGTCACGAACCGGATCGTACACGATGTCGTAAGTAATCTGATCATCTAAATACAATCCTCCTTCCTGATTGTTAAAAGGATATTTTAATGTATCTGAATCTTCTGGTTCCTGTCCGTATGCCGCGCCGATAATTAATAGTAAAAAAATTATCGGAAACAAGCTCTTCATCCTCCTCATGTGTAAATAAAGCTGTTTCAAAAACTAAATTCTTTTTAGTACCTCTTTAACCAATACATCTGCTTCTGCATCCGGAAAGTCTTTTGAAACAATTTCCAATACTTTTTCAGCCGTTTTAGTTGGTATACCGAGGACGTCTAATGCTGATAACGCTTCAAATTTAGATTTATTTTTAGAATTATCGGAATTTATGTTAAAATTAAATATATCTCCTTCCAATTTGTCTTTCAAATCGATAATGATTCGCTGAGCGGTTTTTGCACCGATTCCTTTGACGCTTTGAAGAACTTTTACATCGGCCGATTCAATCGCCATTTTGATTTCGTCAATCTCCAAAGATGAAAGCATCATCATCGCAGACGATGGACCCACTCCGTTTACCGAAATCAACTTTAAAAAAACTTCCCTTTCCTGCTGAGAATGAAATCCATACAAAATCTGCGCATCCTCTCTCACAATCAAATGCGTAAAGACTTTCAGGTTTTCCTCTTTTCCAAATTTCGAATAAGAATTCAAACTGATATTGACATGGTAACCCACTCCATTACATTCTATTATGAGATGAGTCGGATAGATTTCGGACAATTTTCCGTTTAAATGTGCTATCATTTCTTTCTTTGTTGAGTATCCAATACAGCAATAGTAGCCAAATTGACGATTTCTTCTATAGTGGATCGCATTTGTAAAATATGGATCGGCTTATTGAGTCCCATCAAAATCGGTCCAATTACCTGCGAATTTTCAATTCCGCGAAGGATTTTATAGGACAAATTGCCGGATGCTAAATTAGGGAAAATCAGCACATTGGCGCGTTTTCCGTTCAATTTTGAAAAAGGAAACATTTTGGAAATCAATTCTTCATTCAATGCAAAATCGGGTTGGATTTCTCCATCGACTACCATCTCCGGATACATCCGATGTAAAATCGAAACGGCCTCACTTACTTTTTTGGAAGTTTCTGTCCGCGCTGCGAAATTCTCAAAAGACAGCATCGCAATTCTCGGTCGGATTCCGATTCTACGCACTACCTCCTCCGTCATCCGGGCTATTTTTACCAATTCTTTGGATGTCGGGTTGTCGTTAATCGTCGTATCGGCAAAAAACAAAGGTCCTTTTTTGGTCAGAATCAACATCAAACCGGCCACTTTTGAAACGCCTTTTGCCGAACCGATTACTTCCAGTACCGGTTTTAAGGAACTGGCATAACTTCTTGTGGTTCCGGTTAAAAAGGAATCAGCTTCGCCCGCTTCCACCATCATGGATCCAAAATAGTCCCGATTGGTCAAAAAGCGTTTAGCATTGTACAAAGTCATTCCTTTTCGTTGTCTTTTTTTCCAAAGCATTTCAGCCAAACGGTTGACATGTTCTTCTGATTCTTTGGATTTGGGATCTATGATGGGAACATCCAATTGGATATCAAATTCTTTTTTGACTTCTTCTACCTTTTCTTTATTTCCCAATAATATGGGTTTGGCTATTCCTTCATCGTTTACAATTTGTGCCGCTTTTAAAACGTTGTATTCGGCAGCATTGCTAAATACGATGGTTTTCGGGTCTTGTTTGGCTCGGTTTTGCAGCATACGGATCAATTTCTGCTCGCTGCTCATTCGGTTGAGCAATTCCTCTTCATAAGCCGTCCAATTATGGATTTGTTTGCGCGCAACTCCCGACTCCATCGCAGCTTTTGCCACCGCCATGGAAACCGTGGTAATCAATCGATGGTCAAATGGTTTGGGGATGATGTATTCTCTTCCGAAACTCAAATTCCCGATTTTATAAGCCATCTGTACCATTTCCGGAACGGGTTCTTTTGCTAAATTGGCCAAAGCTCTTACCGCTGCCAATTTCATTTCTTCATTAATTTTGGAAGCTTGAACATCCAGCGCTCCTCTGAAAATGAAAGGGAAACCCAACACGTTATTTACCTGATTAGGAAAGTCAGAACGTCCCGTTGCCATGATCACATCACAGCGGGTTTCAATGGCTTTGTCATAATTTATTTCCGGATTGGGATTGGCCATCGCAAACACAATCGGATTTTCATTCATCGATAATAACATTTCGGCTGTTAGCACATCCGCTTTGGATAAACCAATGAACACGTCCGACCCTTTCATTGCTTCTTCCAGTGTGTTCAATTCCGTATTTCTGACAAAAGGTAGTTTCTCTTCGTTCAGATCTGTACGTCTTTGGTTAATCACTCCTTTGCTGTCGCACATGAAGATTTTTTCAGGGTCAGCACCCAACCCGACATACAGTTTGGTACAAGCGATGGCGGCAGCACCGGCTCCGTTTACCACAAAAGAAACTTCTTCAATCTTTTTTCCGGCTAATTCAAGCGCATTGAGAAGCGCAGCCGCAGAAATAATCGCTGTTCCGTGCTGATCGTCATGCATCACCGGAATGTCTAATTCTTCTTTTAGTCTTCTTTCGATTTCAAAGGCTTCGGGTGCTTTTATATCTTCCAAATTGATTCCGCCAAAAGTCGGAGAAATGGCTTTTACGGCTTGGATGAATTTTTCAGGGTCTTTTTCGTTGATTTCGATATCAAAAACATCGATATCGGCAAATATTTTAAACAAAAGTCCCTTTCCTTCCATCACGGGTTTGGATGCCAATGGCCCGATGTCTCCCAGTCCCAAAACGGCTGTCCCGTTTGAAATGACCGCCACCAAATTTCCTTTGGCTGTATACCGGTAAACGTCTTCCGGATTTTTCTCGATTTCCAAACAAGGTTCAGCTACTCCCGGCGAATAAGCCAATGCCAGGTCTCTCTGGGTATCATGAGGTTTGGTGGGAACGACTTCTATTTTTCCTTTTCGTCCCGATTCGTGGTAACGCAAAGCATCGATCCGTAATTTATCATCTTGTTCCGTTTTCATTTTTTTGGCTTGATTCTAAAATTAGACAAGACCGCAAAAATACGGAAATCAAAAACAGTAATCTAATGAATGGGAATTAATCTTTTTCCTCAAAAGAGGCAGGACTGAAACAACATTCCAGCTCAAATGGAATCAATTCGTCTGATTCTTCGGTGAAATCCTGCACTTTTCCTTTCCATTTCAGACAAAGCGTGCCTGAGTTGTCTTTAAAAAAAGAAAGATGGTTTTCATCGGACTCAAAATTCTCATCGGAAACATTTACGTTGGTATAAAAGATTTCTTCGATTTCGCCTTCTTCGTCTTCAATTTCCACATAAGATAAAGGAATTTCGAAGGTTTGTCCGGACAAATCCTCATGCGAAGCCACTTGTACCGGAAAATCATCTACCGACAAGATGACTTGAGCAAAATCATTTTGCAAAGAATCATCCTCGACATGGTCGAGATCATCTGTAGAATGGATTTCAATAAGAAGTTGATGTTGTTTTCCCGAATACACCACTTTGCAGAAACATTTTTCGATGTGGTAAGTAAAAGTTTCTTCCGGATGGAAGAATTTGATCGTTTTCATTGGAGTATTAAAATCTTAACTTTCAGCGAATATAAAAAGAGTTTGGAAATTTTCAAATGGAGAATTGGGATTTTGAAAAAATTCCTCATAAAATGAAGACTCTTCTATTTCCATATATGGGAAAACAGTTCGAGCAGATGGCTTAAGAACTCTTTGAGATTTTGAAAAAATTTATTTTTTGTCATTTACTAAACCCAATTATATAAAAAAACAGCTCTCCAAATGGAAAGCTGTTTCAATTTTTTTCAACTTAGAGGATTACTCTACAACCGGATCGATCGAAACGTAAGATCTGTTGTCCGCTTTTTTACGGAAAACAACCGTACCGTCTACCAAAG
>JBEBVY010000091.1:0-3900 GCA_040392505.1 Moheibacter lacus
CAAAAGAAATGGGAATCAAAACCGTAGCGGTTTATTCGACTGCAGATAGAGACAGCTTACATGTGCGATTTGCCGACGAAGCTGTTTGCATAGGTCCACCTGCCAGTTCTGAATCTTATTTAAAAATCGCCAATATCATAGCAGCGGCTGAAATCACAGATGCAGATGCCATTCATCCCGGATATGGTTTTCTTTCCGAAAACGCCAAATTTTCCAAAACTTGTAAAGACAACGGCATCAAATTCATCGGAGCTTCGCCGGAACACATCGACAAAATGGGAGATAAGGCAACCGCCAAAGCGACCATGATCAAAGCGGGAGTTCCTGTGGTTCCGGGTTCGGAAGGAATTTTAAAAGATTATGCCGAAGCCAAAAAAATCGCCAAAAAAATCGGATATCCTGTCATGATCAAAGCTACGGCAGGTGGTGGAGGAAAAGGAATGCGTGCGGTTTGGAGTGAAAAGGACTTAGAAAAACATTTTGAATCTGCCGTTCAGGAAGCTACTGCTGCTTTTGGAAATGGTGGAATGTACATGGAAAAACTGATTGAGGAACCTCGCCACATAGAAATTCAGATTGCAGGTGATTCAACCGGACGCGCTTGCCATTTGTCTGAAAGAGACTGTTCCGTACAGCGTCGTCATCAAAAGTTGGTGGAAGAAACTCCTTCGCCGTTTATGACACCCGAATTACGGGAAAAAATGGGAAATGCAGCCGTGAAAGCTGCAGAATTCATCGGATATGAAGGTGTAGGAACCATTGAATTCCTAGTGGACAAAAACGGAGATTTCTACTTCATGGAAATGAATACGAGAATTCAGGTAGAGCACCCGATTACCGAACAGGTCATTGATTATGATTTGGTTAAGGAACAAATCCTTTTGGCAGCCGGACAACCGATTTCTGGGAAAAACTATTTCCCCAAATTACACTCGATTGAATGTAGAATTAATGCAGAAGATCCTTACAACGGTTTCCGTCCGTCACCGGGTATGATTACCAATATCAATATTCCCGGAGGTCATGGAGTCCGCGTGGATACGCATGTGTATGCCGGTTATCAGATTCCGCCTTATTATGATTCCATGATCGCAAAGCTGATCGTAACTTCCCAAACAAGAGAAGAATCACTGGCCAAAATGAAAAGAGCTTTGGATGAATTCTATATCGAAGGAATCAAAACCACCGTGCCTTTTCATCGGCAATTGATGGATAATCCTGATTTTCAGAAAGGAAATTATACTACGAAGTTTATGGAAACTTTTGAATTGGATCCGAGTTATGCCGATTCATTTTCATAAATCAAATCCATAAAATGATAAGGAAAGCCGGACGATCAGATCATCCGGCTTTCTTATTTTGATTTTAACTTATTCTAAATACAAATAACTGTAAATCAGTTATTTAAAATTATTCTTTTTAATTTTCGGATTAAATTTGATTATAATTTTAAAACGATATGTTATGAAAGTAAAATTAGCCCAATGTTGCGGAAACTGCGAACATTTCATCAATGGACAGATTTGCGGAGTTCAAGAAATTGTAGTAAGTGAAAATCAGGTATGTGAGGCCTACACTTTCAAACCCGTTTTACACCGCGATGACGATTGTTTGAAATGCTCAAAATTCCAAACCACCCATTGTGCCCATCCTTCCAAAGCAAGTGAAGGCATCATGTGTACCGTTTGGATTCCTCGAATGGTACAAGCTTAAAATTTTGTTTCCATTTAAAATCTGAAAGGGAAAATTTATAAATAGATTTTCCCTTTTTTCATGAAAGATTTTTTTGTTTCTCAAACTTTTACCTTTTTCCATTTGCCTTTTTTGAACAAAATGATTCCTGCAATAGAAATAGCGGTTTCCGCTATGGGGATAGCTAGAAATACTCCTGTTTCATCCCAATTTAAATACCGGGCCAAAACATAAGCCAATGGAATTTGTAAAAACCAGAACCCAAACAAATTAATCCATGTAGGCGTCCAAGTATCACCCGAACCATTGAATGCGTTGACCATTACCATTCCGATTCCGTAAAATATGTAGCCCGCACTCATGATATAAATGGCTTGTTTTGCAATTCGAGCAACTTCCGTGTCATTTGTAAAAAACGACATAAAGGTTCCTGCAAATAGAAAGGTGAGCAACATGATGATACCCATATAAAGAGCATTGTATTTCGCAGTGATAAATACGGATTTTGATGCCCTCTCCAAATTGCCTGCACCCATATTTTGTCCCACCAGCGTGGCAGCGGCATTACTAAATCCCCATGCGGGAAGCATAAAGAACATCATGATTCTTAGAGCGGTTTGATAACCGGCAGAAGCTTCATCTCCACCGGACTCGGCGACTAATTTGGCAAGGATGATCCAACTGCAAGAAGCAATCACAAATTGCATAACACCCGGTGTTGCTACTTTTACGATGGATTTGATTTGTTCCAAATCTGGCAAAAACTGATGCCATTTGATTTGTAAAGATTTCGTATTGAAAAAAAGATGGTAGCATTGATAAATCACTCCTATACTTCGTCCGGTTGTAGTAGCAATGGCTGCACCGGTCAGTCCCCAACCTTCAAAACTACCGATTCCCATTACAAAAACAGGCGCAAGGATGATGTTGCAAAGATTGGCTACCCATAAACTTTTCATGGCGATAGCAGCATTTCCTGTCCCGCGGAAAATCCCATTGATGAGAAATAAAAATACAATGCTGATGCTTCCACCCATCATGATTTGGACAAAGGTTTTCCCGTATTCGGCAGAAGCTTCTGAGGAACCCATCCATAATAGGATGTCTTTAGCGTAAATGACACCTAAAATGCTCAAAACCAAATTGATGAAAAATGAAATCAATAAAGTTTGGGCTCCGGCTTTTGCTGCTGCTTCCGGATTTTTTTCACCGATTCTTCGGGCTACGATTGCTGTTGCAGCCATACTTAATCCGATACACAGCGAATAAATAATGGTCAAAACAGATTCTGTTAATCCAACCGTTTGAACGGCAAAACTGCTGTTTTCCAAATGCCCTACTAAATATAAATCCACCAAAGCAAATATGGATTCTAAGACCATTTCCAGCATCATGGGAATCGCTAAAAGTAGAACGGCTTTTTTCAGGTTTCCTGAAGTATAATCATATTCGGTTTCTCCTTTCAGCGATTGAATAATGATTTTGAAATAATTGGAAAGTTTATCTTTTTGTAAATGAGAAGTCATAAAAATAATAGCTTGAAATTGAAAAAATAAGTTTGTTTTCCTGGATTTAATCCTTACGCAAAGAATCCTATAGCTATTATTTCCATGGTTTTAGAATTATTTTGCAAATATATAATTCAATTATTTATGCAGATTAAAATAAATAAAAAAAGATTCCCGTTTCTGAGAATCTTTCTACTATATACAGTTTACATTATACAATTACTTTCCTTTATAAGGACTTGCGTTATAATATTCCAATGCTTTTGGCATGATGGATTGAATCTGCGCAATTCGGTTTCCCGGATTGGGGTGTGTACTTAGAAACTCAGGAGGCGTTTGTTGCCCTGCAGATGCTTGTTGCATTCTGTTCCAGAAACTGGTTGCTTCTTGAGGATTATATCCGGCCATAGCCATTAAATAAAGTCCTGCTTCATCCGCATCCAATTCCATGCTTCTTCCATACTTTAGCATACCTAACTGAGCCCCAATGGGATACAACTGATTAAAGGTATTTCGCCATTGGTCATTGGAGATCGCCATATTTCCGCCCACCATGATTCCTTGAGCGACCATTGCGTTGGAAACCTGTTCCGCGCTATGTCCCGCCAAAGCATGGGAAACTTCATGTCCCATCACGACCGCTATTCCGGTTTCATTTTGACAAACCGGTAAAATCCCCGAATAAAAAGCTACTTTTCCA
>JBEBVY010000092.1:0-3670 GCA_040392505.1 Moheibacter lacus
CAAGAGCCGTGAAGGACTGCAATTGGTGGAAAATTCGGGAGAAGAATTTGAAGTGGTCGAATACTTGAAAAATTCATTGTCCAAAAAAGAATTAAAAGAAATCGTTCAAAAACTGGGAATCAAACCTCTGGATTTGGTTCGGAAAAAAGAAAATGTTTGGACTGAAAATTTCAAAGATAAAAATCTGTCCGATGAAGAAATTATCGAAGCCATCCTTCAATTCCCTATTTTATTGGAAAGACCGATCGTCCTGAACGGAAATAAAGCCATAATCGGTCGTCCACCGGTTCTGATAAAAGACATTTTGTGATTTTGCTACATTTTAATTAACTTTAACCTATGGCAGAAGAGAAGGTTTTAGATCCCATTGAAAAGGAAAATCAGGAGATTTCGCGTCGGTATAAACTGATGCTGAAACATACCTATCAAACGTTAAATACGGAGGATAAAAAATTAATCCGTAAGGCGTTTGATTTGGCTGTGGAAGCGCATAAAGACCAACGTCGGAAAACAGGAGAACCTTATATTTTTCATCCGATTGAAGTAGCCAAAATCGTTGCGGATGAAATCGGTTTGGGTGCTACGAGCATTGCTGCTGCCCTGATGCATGATGTAGTGGAAGACACGGATTATACACTGGATGACATCCGTGAAATATTTGGTGAAAAAATTGCCCGCATCATCGACGGATTGACCAAAATCTCTGTCCTGAACAAACAGGATGTTTCCATCCAATCTGAAAATTATAAAAAACTACTGCTCACGCTTTCAGAAGATGTTCGTGTCATTCTCATCAAAATTGCAGACCGTTTGCATAATATGCGGACACTGGAATCGATGCAGGAAGACAAACAATTAAAAATCGCATCGGAAACGATTTTCATATATGCTCCTTTGGCGCATCGCATGGGTTTGTATAACATCAAATCGGAACTGGAAGATTTAAGTTTGAAATATACCAAACCGGAAGAATATTTCAGCATCGAACGTAAGTTGCAGGAAACCAAGGAAGAACGGGAAAAGTACATCAACGATTTCACCCAAACCATCAATGAGAGATTAAAAGAAGAAGGTTTGGAATTTGAAATAAAAGGCCGATCAAAATCCGTTTTTTCCATTCACCGGAAAATGCTTTCCCAGCACGTTTCATTTGAAGAAGTCTATGATAAATTTGCCATTCGGATTATTTACAGGTCCGATAAAAAGAACGAAAAATTTGTCGCCTGGAAGATTTATTCGGTGGTGACCGATATTTTTCGTCCCAATCCCAAACGGCTCCGGGACTGGATTTCCCAACCGAAATCAACCGGATATGAATCCTTGCATATCACGGTGATGGGACCGATGGCGCGTTGGGTAGAAGTCCAAATTCGTTCGGAACGGATGGATGAATTGGCCGAAAGGGGAGTGGCTGCGCATTATAAATACAAGGAGAATTATCAAGTAGAGGATTCCAAGGTGGACGAATGGATCAATCAGGTGCGGGAAATGTTGGAAAACAATGAAGGCCAAGACGCTACGGAATTCATCGACAATTTCAAATTCAATTTATACGCCAAAGAAATTTATGTTTTTACGCCCAAAGGTGATTTGTTTTCTTTGCCCAAAGGTGCTTCCTCACTTGATTTTGCGTATGCGATCCACAGTAACATCGGCGATACTTGTTTGGGTGCGAAAGTGAACGGGAAACTCTATCCGCTCAGCCACGAATTGCAAAGCGGTGACCAAGTAGAAATTTTAACTTCTCCCAATCAAAGACCCAAATTGGACTGGTTGGAATTTGTAGTGACCAGTAAGGCGAGATCCAAAATTAAAGCAACTTTAAATGCCGCTAAACGGGCAACTTCAGAGGAAGGCAAAGAGATATTGATTCGCAAACTGCGTCATTTAAAAATTGATTTCAACGACAGCACAGTCAATGATTTACAGAATTTCTTCAAATTAAAAAACAGTCAGGATGTATTTTACAAAGTAGCAACAGGCGAAATTGACAATAAGAGTTTGAGGAAATTTGCGGAAAGCAAATCGGGAATTACCGGATTCATCAACCGTTTCCGCCCGAAATCCAAAACCGTATCTCAGCCCGATGATGAAACTACGCAGAAATATGATTCGCTGGTTTTTGGGCCGGATGAAGAGAAACTGGATTATGATCTGGCTTCTTGTTGTAACCCGATTCCGGGCGATAAAGTATTTGGATTTGTGACGGTGGCCAAAGGAATCAGGGTGCATAAAAAAGATTGTCCCAATGCGGTTTCGCTTCAGGCCAACCAAGCCTATCGGATCATCCGTGCCAAATGGATTGATTCCTCATCTCAATTGTATCGTGCCATCATCAACATTCACGGACTCGACAGAATCGGTTTGGTAAACGACATCACAAAAATTATTTCCTCCAATCTCCATGTGCACATCAGAAGCATCAATATTTCGGAAGAAGACGGTGTGTTTGACGGGAAAATTTCAGTTTCGGTCAAAAATAAATCCCAATTGGAAAAAATATTGGAACAATTAAAAAACATAGAAGGCATCGAAAAAGTAAGCCGTACCTTCGCTAATTAGATTGAGAAATGAAAAAAGTATTTATTTATTATATAGTGGGATTTGTGATTGCCGTATCCATTGGTTTTTTTACAAATGATAATCCATTTTACGGATTTATGATCGGGATGGTTTTGTATGCCGTTTTTGTCGCCATTCTTTCCTTTTTCTTGGGCGCTTTCGGAGCCAATCCCATGGACAATTCTCCTTATGAGAAAAGAAAGAAAAAGGATTAATTTTCAAGCATCTTTAGAAACTCATCTTCCGTCAAAATCTGAACCGTTCCGATGGCTTCTGCTTTTTTGAGTTTGCTTCCGGCTTTTTCTCCGGCAATCAGATAATTCAGATTCTTGCTCACTGCCGAAATATTTTTTCCGCCGTTTTGTTCCACTAATTTTTGTGCCTCCTCACGGGTAAATTGAGTCAAACTTCCGGTGAAAAGGAAAGTTTTTCCTTCCAGTAAGTTAGAAAGTGGTTTTGCTTCTTCACCGATTTCTAACTGGACTCCGGCATTTTTCAGCCGTTGGATGAGGATTTGATTTTTTTCTTTTGAAAAGAATTCCTTGATGCTCCAAGCGATTTTTTCTCCGACATCATCCGTGTTTGATAATTCTTCTATCGTTGCATTCATCAGATTTTCCATCGAATGAAATTCTTTGGCTAATTTTTTGGCAACCGTTTCACCGACATGACGTATCCCTATGGCATATAATACTTTTTCAAACGGTATTTTTTTGGATTCTTCAATGGCATCCATGATATTTTGAGCAGATTTTTCAGCCATTCGCTCCAACGGCAAAATTTCCTCTTTTCTCAAATCATAAAAATCCGCCACATCCTTTACCAATCCGTTGTCGTACAACAAAACAGCCGTTTCTCCACCAATGCTCGCCATATCCATCGCTTTTCTCGAAACATAATGTTCCATTCGCCCTATGATTTGCGGTTTGCATCCGTCTTCGTTCGGACAATAATGTTGCGCTTCACCCTCATTTCGGATGAGTTCCGTGCCACATTCCGGACAATTTTTGATGAATTCTATTTTTTGTGCATCGGGCTGGCGGACATCAAAATTCACTTCCACGATTTTCGGAATGATTTCGCCTCCTTTTTCCACATAAACCATATC
>JBEBVY010000093.1:0-3654 GCA_040392505.1 Moheibacter lacus
ACCAACCGGTTCCTTTGGTCATGCGGTAATCGGTTTCGGTTTCCAGTCCCCAATAAACATCAACCTCTGCACTCGGCTCTGTAAACGGAAAATAAGATGGTCGCAAACGGATTTTGGATTTCCCAAAAAGGGCTTCTGTAAAATAACTCAAAGTCTGGCGCAAATCGGCAAATGAAACATTTTTATCTATGTACAAACCTTCAATCTGATGGAACATCATGTGTGAACGCGCCGAAATCGCTTCATTCCGATAAACCCGCCCCGGAGACAAAATCCGGATAGGAGGCTGATTTTGTTCCATGTACCGAATCTGGACTGATGAAGTATGCGTTCTGAGAACAATGTCTGTCCCGAAGTCTCGGGAATTTTCGATGAAAAATGTATCCTGCATATCACGCGCCGGATGGTGTTCGGGAAGATTCAATGCTGTAAAATTATGCCAGTCGTCTTCGATTTCCGGCCCGTCAGAAAGCGTAAACCCGATTCTGGAAAAAATATCAATAATCCTGTTTTTCACACTGTTAATGGGATGACGGGAACCTAGTTCAAAAGATTCACCGGGACGTGTCAGATCCATTTCCAAATGGGATTGGCTGTTATTTTCAAAGGATTCTTTGTAAGAAGAAACCTTTTCATTTACGAGGTTTTTGAGTTCATTTACGATTTGGCCGAAATCTTTTTTTTGCTCGTTGGGTACCGATTTAAATGCTGCAAACAGATCATTTAAAATTCCCTTTTTTCCTAAATACTTGATACGAAATGTTTCCAATTCGGTAGGATTCTGGGCTGAAAATGCTTTTACTTCTTCTATGTTTTTTTTGATCTGATCAATCATTTGAATCGATTATTTAGAATTACAAATTTAGATTTTCCAACTGAAACTAAAAACTTTGGCAACACTTCATGTCTTACCAAAGTCATTTATTTTCAACGAAATTAGATAGTAGTCAGACGCACTGTATTGGTCATTCCTTTTGCGGAAGCCGGCATCGCATTGAGATTGATGACATAATCGTTCAATTCCACATACCCAAATTCCAACGCCAATTTATTGACATCAATTACCGTCTCATCTGTGCTTCTCTCTTCTGGATTATAATACATGGCTTTGACTCCCCATAAGAGATTTAACCTTCTGACTATATGTTTGTTAGGCGTATAAACCAATATATAAGCAATCGGTCGATAAGACGAAATCTGAAAGGCGGTATACCCGGAATAAGTAAGGGTAGATATCGCTTTTGCGCCGGTTAGTCTGACCATTTCGGCTGCATTATAACAAACGATTTTGGTTACAAAGCGGTCGTTTTTATTGTTGGGTTTCAGAGTTGGGACATTGATCAAATCGGAATCTTCTACGCGTTGAAGGATTTTTGTCATCGTTTCAATTACCTGTACCGGATATTTTCCAACGGAAGTCTCGCCGCTCAGCATCACAGCGTCAGCACCATCAAAAACGGCATTTGCAACATCGTTTACTTCGGCACGTGAAGGCGTTAAGCTGTTGATCATACTCTCCATCATTTGGGTAGCTACAATGACGGGAATCCTACGCAATTTGGCTTTTGAAATAAGCATTTTTTGAGATTGAGGAACCATTTCCATCGGCATTTCCACTCCCAAATCACCACGGGCTACCATCAAACCATCGATTACCCGCATGATTTCATCTATGTTTTCAAGCGCTTCCGGCTTTTCTATTTTTGCAATGATCGGAATTTTATAGGCGGACTCCGCATCAATTAATTCTTTTAAATCCAATACATCTTGTGCGGTCCGAACAAATGAAAGTGCAATCCAGTCTACTCCTTTACTTATGGCAAATTTTGCATCTTCAATATCTTTTTCCGTAAGGGCGGGAAGAGAAACGTTGGTATTGGGAAGGTTTATACCCTTTTTGGATGAAAGTGGCCCTCCTTGGACAACTTCTGCTTTTACTTCATCTATTTTGTTGGTGGCAATCACGCGCAGAACTAATTTTCCGTCATCTATCAAAATATTTTCTCCAACTTTCACATCGGTAGGAAATTTTTTATAGGTCATATAAGCTTTTTCCTTATTTCCGACAATTTTTTCATTTGTAAACGTAAAAACATCGCCGGGTGAAAGAACCACGCCTTCCTCCATCTCACCAATTCTGAGTTTCGGGCCTTGCAAATCTGCAAGAATCGCAGTATTATAACCATATTTCTTATTCAATCCATGGATGAGTTGGATGTTGCGGTCTACTATTTCATAATTGGCATGGGAGAAATTAATTCGAAAGACATCGACTCCTTTGTCCATCATTTCCCGGAGTATTTCTTCTCCATCTGTTGCAGGACCAAGGGTTGCGACAATTTTTGTCTTTTTTAAATATTTAGGGTTAAAATATTGCATTTAAATTTGTTTTAGGTTAAAAAATCAATCTGTTTATGGTTTTAATTCCATCTGTTTCGAGTTCGGTTACGATAGAAATAAATCCATTTTCTGAAATGGGCAATCCATCCGAGACATCACCACTCACTTTCAATAAAAAATTATACTGTTTATAGTTTTGTATAAGAACGGGCGCCACATCAAATAACGCGGATAAATTTGGGGAATCCTTTTGAGAATCCAAATTATAAGAAGCGTTTTTAATGATATGATAATATGCGCCGGTTTGGGCGTTTTCCCATTCAAATACCGGGAAATAAGTGATTTGCTTTTCAATTACGACATCTAGGTCGGTACTTCTGTAAAATTGGGTTTCAAAACTACGGTTGATGTGATAGACCAATTGTGCGGAGTCCGTATAGGCAGACACCAATCCGTAAAGCTGAAAATCGATAAATTCAGCCTCATCCAACAACAAAGTTTTAACGGCCATTTAAACAACGTTTTCCATTTTATTTTGAAGAAAATAGTAGGCTCTTTTGGAAGCATTTTCTTCTGCTCGTTTTTTAGAGGTTCCTCTTCCCTTTGAAATCACTTTTTCATTGAGTCTCACTACCGAAACAAAAACGATTAAATCCTCGGCATTGTCTTCTTCAAATGTATTGAAGTTAATTTTATTTTTTGTCTTCTGCCCCCATTCCAAAATAAGGCTTTTATAACTGGAAATGGTTTTTTCCAGTTTGTCCATATCGAAATGTTTGTCGATGATTTTGGTGAAAATAAATTTGGCAGTGACATCGAAACCTTTGTCCAAATAAATAGCACCGATAAGTGCTTCAACCAGATCTCCGTTTATGTCTTCACCTAAATTTGGATTTCCGGCCGGATGCAGTCTTTTTGTGAGCTGCATTTGTTTTCCTACACCATTTAACTGGCTTCGCGAAACAATTTTTGAACGCATTTTGGTTAAATAACCTTCCTGTTTATCAGGTGCCTTTTCAAAAATAAAAACTGAAATAATCAAACCGAGTACGGCATCACCCAAAAATTCGAGCCGTTCAAAATTGACATCGTTTCCATTTTCATCTTTAACCTGGGCTGATCTATGGACAAATGCTCTTTTGTAAATATCGAGTTTGACAGGTCTGAAACCTAAAATTTTGGTCAGAAACTTTTCAAGCTCAGAATCTCCCGCTGCAAACTTTTGAACGTTCCTATTTGTAAACTTTCTTCTGAATTTTTCCCAAAACAGCATAATAGGATTTAGATTTTTCTAAACACAACGCAAGCATTATG
>JBEBVY010000094.1:0-3476 GCA_040392505.1 Moheibacter lacus
TTAAAAATATCGCATGATTCGCTGGTTACCTTTATCAGGATTCTTAACATAAAGCCAAAAGGAGGAGAAGCTCCCTACGAATTTGTTAAACCTACCATAAAAAACCTGATACTTAACAAAAGAAAGTTAAATTTGCTCGGCGATTTACAAAATCAATTGTATAAAGAAGCCATCCATAACAATCAAATAAAAATCAATGAAAATTAAATTGTATGTTCTTTTATCGGTTTTCAGTTTCTTATCCGTTTGGGTAAATGCTCAACCGACTCAAAATGATCCTTCCACCCAATTGAAGTTAGATGGCGTTGCAGCTGTGGTAGGAAGTGAAGTGATTTTGGACTCAGATATCGAGCGTGATTATGTTCAAGCCAAAATGCAAGGATATCAAGTAGAGAACGAATGTGACTTTTTGGAAAATATATTGGTGGACAAATTATTATTGACCAAAGCCAAAGAAGACACCCTTGTTGTCATCACAAATGATCAAGTAGAAAGAAGAGTGGAAGGAACCATCCAACGTTTTTTAACCCAAGGAAGCGAAAAAGAAATTTTGGATTATTTCGGGTACAACACCATGCCGGAATTCAAACAAGAATTGATGGGCATCATGCGGGATCAGGCATTTGCGGAACGTAAACAAGAATTAATCACAAGTGGAATTGATGCTACTCCCGAAGAAGTACGTGCATTTTATGAGCAATACAAAGAAGAGTTGCCCGATATCCCGGAAGAAGTAAGTTTGGATCACATCGTAGTTTATCCTGAGATTTCACCGGAAAATGAGCAAAAAGTTGTGGATGACCTTTTGACTTATAAAAAAGAAATCGAAGAGGGCGCCAGTTTTGCCACCAAAGCCATTTTGTATTCAAATGATCCCGGTTCTTCATCCAACGGCGGTTTGATTCAAAACGTCAAAAGAGGTCAAATGGTTCCTGAATTTGATGCGGTAGTTTTCAATTTACAGGAAGGCGAAATTTCAGAACCGTTTAAAACAGAATTTGGATACCACATTGCCCAATTGGAAAAAAGAAGAGGGCAGGAATTGGATGTCCGCCATATTTTGATTCAGTTAAAACCAACGCCGGAGGAAATCGCATTGACCCGACAGAAATTGGATTCGATCATATTGAAAATTGAAGCAGGCGAAATGACCTTTAAAGAAGCTGCTTTTCGTTATTCGGTTGATAAATACACCAAATTTAACGGTGGTAGATTAATTGATAACGGCACCGGTGAAGACCGTATGGATCGCTCCAAATTGCCGGCCAATTTACTCCTTGCCATCGGAGGTCTGCAGGATGGAGAAATTTCAGAACCCTTTGAAGACGAATTCCAACGCCAACCTGTTTTGCGCGTGATCAGACTTCAACAAACCATACCGGCCCATAAAATCAATCTGGAAACCGATTATGCGCGATTGAAAAATCTGACAATCAACACCAAACGACAGGAAACCGTGATGAAATGGGTAAGTGAACAAATCAACGATACCTTTGTGACGGTGGATTCGGATTATGATAATTGCGAATTCCGTTTGGACTGGCGTAAAGACGAGTAAATCATATACCTCAAAATATAGCGCAATCAGATTCTCTAGTTGCGTTTTTTTTTGCTTTATGGTATTCAAATAGATCCTTCATTTTCTCCAAAATAGGAGAATTCTCTTTTGACTTTCAGGTATTTTCCTTTCTTAAATTCAGGTTATTTACTGTGAATCAATAGAATGAGGAAAATAAATTTGCAAATGAAAATGAATTGGAATTATCAATTCAAAAATCGAAATCTACCTTTTGCAAAATCTGATTTAAATTAAATAAAGGGCTAAAGTAGATTTGAATTTTAAATCCAATTTTAATTCTAATAAAATTTTACATTATGAAAACACTTTATTTATTTTTTACGCTCTTCATTTTGAGCCAATTAAATGCCCAAGATGAATTTATTACGTTTACTGCAACCGATTCCAATATTTCAGGAAATGCTGCCATAATAGATCATCCTTATTTAAATGATAATCCGGAGGCCGTTTTGGTTGTTTCACATTTATGGAATCCACTCGGAGAAGGCGGAGTTTATAACACAATCGCAACAGGTGTATTTTATTCAACCGATTTTAATAAATGGGTAATTTATAATTTGGATGCAACTGCCTTCCCTCCCAATACGTCCTTTTTTATCTATATTCCCGGCTCTATCTATGGTGTGGTTCATACCGTAGCTTCAGCAGGAGTATATTCTATTTTAGATTATAGTGGGATAAACAATGATGAAGAAGCTTGCGTAGTGGTTTCACCTACTTACTCTGCTTCTGTTGGTTATATCAATGAAAATGTAGGATTATGGTATGGTGATACAAATCAGTGGAATTTATATTATGAGAGTGGTAATTCATTTGAAGCACAGGAAAAATTCATGATTGCCATTACGGGTGAAAATCAAGTGCCTTACAGACATGTGGCAACTGCGTCTACTATAGATGGAAATTGGACCCGTATAGATCATCCTATGTTGAACGATAATCCAAATGCCCAATTTGTTTTCTTGCACAATTGGGGTGCGCAGGATGACCCGGAAAATGTAATTTATGATGAAGTAGCAGGCGCATGGTATGATGGTTCTAAATGGGCAATTTTCAGTGAAGATCTTAGTGCATTCCCTGAAAATGCCATGTTTAATTTGGTCATCGATGCTACTACTATGGGAATCGATGAGGTAGAAATGGTAAAAACGACTTTTTTCCCAAATCCTGTCATAGACGAAATCCATTTTTCTTCACCCTTTAAAATTGAAGAAATTCATATCTACAATATGGCAGGTGAAGAACTGATAAAAGCAAAGGGAACCGCTTCCATGGAAACATTAAATATTTCC
The DNA here is from genome assembly GCA_040392505.1 of Moheibacter lacus. Classification (GTDB taxonomy): domain Bacteria; phylum Bacteroidota; class Bacteroidia; order Flavobacteriales; family Weeksellaceae; genus Moheibacter; species Moheibacter lacus_A. The sequence goes on from JBEBVY010000094.1 coordinate 2,872, forward strand.
AAGCTTACAAGTGGAGTCTATGTTGTAATTATAAAGACTGAAAAAGGAACAGAATCCTTCAAAATGATTAAGAAATAGATTTTTTTATTTTTAGAAAACTCTTATCGCTCATTGTGGTAGGAGTTTTTTTATAAAAAACAGGGTTTTTCCCCTTTTTTAATCAGGGTTTTCCCTGTTAAAATGATAAAAATAAGTTGTTAAATTTGGGCAAGTTATTAAACAAGATTGGTAATTGTTTTTCTTTTTGTGTGTGTGAATCTAATAAAACTCAATTACTAAACTAATCTTCTTAACAATTTACCTCCCTTCCGAAGCCTCTACTTTCGGAAGGTTTTTTTTGAATAATACGATGGAGAATTCCCTGTAATTTGGAAAGAATTAGCCAAAAAAACTGTCGACAAATTCAAATTTGTCGAAAGGCTGAAGATCCTTTATTCCTTCTCCAACTCCTATATATTTTACAGGAATCTGAAATTGGTCTGAAATCCCGATGACCACTCCGCCTTTGGCTGTTCCGTCTAGTTTGGTCACTGCAAGAGCGGTCACTTCCGTTGCTTGTGTAAATTGTTTGGCTTGTTCAAATGCGTTTTGTCCGGTAGAACCGT
>JBEBVY010000095.1:0-3334 GCA_040392505.1 Moheibacter lacus
GATAACCGAAGTATCCAATACAAATATTTTCTTTTTCATTGATCTTTTCATTTTTTCAATTCGACTAATTGACAAAAATTTTAAAAGAGTCAGATGAAATTAAAGTGAAATCTATTAACAATTTTCAACGAAGTTTCAACAAATGGAGAAATGATTTTGGTTTAATATTTTAGGAAACTTTTGGATTTTTGTTAGTCGCTGATGCCGCAAATAACCATAAATTTTAGAATTCAAGGAGAATTAAGTCTAATTCATCTATTGTAGAAAAAGTTTTATCAGCAGTTACTAAAGGAATTTCAAAAGTTAAAGAAGTTGCCGCAATGATTGTATCAGGTAGCTTTATGGAATATTTTTTTCTCAGTTCAATTGTCATTTTTTTAATTTCTAAACTCCATTCAATTCCAAAACAATCATTTATGAGTTGTTTCAATTTTAACTCTTCATCTGCTTGAATTCCTTTAAAACCTAATAATTCTACTTCGGAAATGAAAGAAATTCCAAAGTTGTACTCCAAGAAAGGTTTGATGATAGGATTTCCTTCATGCAAATAAATGAGGAAGTTAGTGTCTGCAATAAAATCAATCTTCATTTTCTCTCATTGTAGTTTGATATTCTAATCCGTCAATATTTCTTTTTAGTTTTCCAAAATGTTTTTCAAGATTCCCTTTCTTATTTTTCTTACTAAGCTTTTCTTTCAGGATTTTTGAAAGGTTTTTGGAATTATTTTTATCAATTATAACTGTCATCATTCAAATTTATTCAAATATACAATTTTATAGTTTTAAATAACTTGGGCAGAAATTTGGGCAGTGATTTTTTAGGATTGAATCGGCGTATGATGCAATCAATCGTAGGCGGCTAGTTATCCTATAAAACAAATATTTTAGAGAATTCTGTTCCATCTTCTTTACCTTCGAATGTAATTTTCCTATTATTTGTTCCACCGTCGTTATATGTATATTGATCAAAAATTAAATCCACTAAAATTTCATTTTTTGAATTAATTAATCCCCATTTTCCTCCTTTATGAATATTATAACCACCTATTCTGATCTGATTCCCTTTATAGTAAACTAAAACACCTCCTTTATTTACTAAAAAAATGTCATCGACTGAGGTTGGTTGGATAAAGTCATATTCAAACGGGATAATTTGAGTATGATTATAGTCGGAAACTCCCCATTTACCTCCAGTTAGCCCATAAAAATCATCATACATTTTCCATTCTTCTGGTTCAACAGAAAGATCAAATTTTATATTTTCTCCTTTGTAAAGAATTATATGCTTTTTAATAAGCCAAATTACTTCGTAAATATTGGGTACTATAAGTTGTAGTTTGTTATTAATCATTCCAATTTTTCCTATAATCTCATTGATACCATTATCGTTGGTATAAAAGAAATTATTATCATCTAAGTCATTTGTTACCATGAAGAAATTTTCATCATTAAAATAATCAAATGAAATAAATTTAAAATTAATCTCTTTAATTAACTTACCCTCAAAATCATAACAATCATAAGAATCCTTTTTCTTACAATAAAATAGAGTCGAATTTTTCTCGAAAAAAATTTCTGAATACTCTATAGGAATTATTAATTTTTCGTTTGAGTTAATAATGCCTAAATGATTATCTTTTTTAACTTGCTGAAACATAATTAAAGTTTCTCACTCAAAAAAGCGCCGGTATAGGATTTCTTGACTTTCACTATTTCTTCCGGAGTTCCTTCGGCTACCACATTTCCGCCTTTTTTTCCTCCTTCCGGCCCTATGTCTATCACCCAATCTGCCGTTTTGATGATGTCCATATGATGCTCAATCACAAAAACCGTATGCCCGATTTCGATTAACGCCCGAAGGGCTTTCAGAAGTTTCTTCACATCATGGAAATGCAGTCCGGTACTCGGTTCGTCAAATATGAACAAAGATTGTTTGGTCGTATGACCTTTGGTCAGGAAGGAAGCCAATTTGATCCGTTGGGCTTCTCCGCCCGAAAGGGTGTTGGAGGATTGCCCCAATTGGACATAACCCAAACCTACTTCTTGCAAAGGCAATATTTTTTCAACGATTTTGGTTTCGTTGTGTTTTTGGAAAAACGCAACGGCTTCGTCGATTGTCATGTGCAGAATATCCGATATGTTTTTTCCGTGAAATTTCACTTCGAGCACTTCTTTTTTGAAACGATGTCCGTGACAGGTTTCACATTCCAGTTCCACATCGGCAATGAACTGCATTTCGATGGTAATGACACCTTCACCTTTACAAGTATCACATCGGCCGCCGTCCACATTGAAAGAAAAATGTTTGGCTTCGAAACCGTTTAATTTGCTTGCTTTTTGTTTGGCATAAAGCGCACGTATGTCGTCATAGGCTTTGACATAAGTCACGGGATTGGAACGGGAAGATTTCCCGATGGGATTTTGATCGATCAATTCTATGTTGTGAATTTTACGGACATCACCGCTCAATTCATCAAATTCCCCGATTTTATTTCCGTAAATCCCCAGATTTCTTTGCAGCGCCGGTGTGAGAATTTCTTTCATCAAGGTACTTTTTCCCGAACCGCTCACTCCGGTAACCACCGTCAGTGTGTTCAACGGAAATTTCACATCGATGTTTTTCAGGTTATTTTCTCTTGCACCCTTGATTTCTACAAAATTTTTAAACGGAACCCGATTTTTGGGGACTTCGATTTCCAACTTTCCATTTAAATATTCAGCCGTTAAAGTTGTTGTTTGGAGTAATTCCTTATAAGTGCCTTCAAAAACGATTTCACCTCCGTTGGTTCCGGCTTCCGGACCGATGTCGATGATATGATCTGCGGCTTTCATGATGTCTTCGTCATGTTCCACTACGATGACTGTATTGCCCAAATCTCTTAATTGCTGCAATACGCCGATCAATCTTTCCGTATCTTTTGAATGTAGTCCAATGGATGGTTCGTCCAAAATATAAAGTGAACCGACAAGCGAGCTCCCCAATGAAGTTGCCAGATTGATGCGTTGACTCTCTCCACCGGAAAGAGTGTTGGAAGCACGGTTTAAAGTCAGATAACTCAAACCGACGTTCAATAAAAATTCGATGCGGCTACGGATTTCATGCAGAATTCGTTTGGCTACTTTTTCTTCATATTCAGCCAGATTTAAATTGTCAAAAAACAATTTTAATTCGTCCAAAGGTAAATCCACCAAATCCTGAATGGCTTTTTCATTGATCTTTACATAAGAAGTTTCTTTTCGCAATCTTTTTCCTTTACAGACAGGGCAATTGGTTTTGCCGCGGTAACGGGAAAGCATCACGCGGTATTGGATTTTATAAGTGTTGGATTCGACCA
>JBEBVY010000096.1:0-3293 GCA_040392505.1 Moheibacter lacus
ATCATTCCGGCAAACTCGTATTTAATTGTTAATTTTGCTCTTTCAAATTTCAAACAAAATCATTTATGAATTCATTTGATGTAACGGTTATCGGTTCCGGGCCTGGTGGATATGTTGCAGCCATCCGATGCGCACAATTGGGGTTTAAAACAGCCATCATTGAAAAGTCAAATTTAGGTGGAACCTGTTTAAATGTAGGATGTATTCCTTCAAAAGCACTTTTAGATTCTTCTGAACACTACCATAATGCTGTTCATAATTTTACGGCACATGGAATAGAATTGGAAAAACCAAAAGTGAATTTTGGTCAAATGATTCAACGAAAAACCGAAGTAGTCGATGCCAATGTGAAAGGAATCGAATACTTAATGAATAAAAACAAAATCGAAGTTTTCAACGGATTGGGTTCGTTTAAAGATGCCACCCATGTTTTGGTAACAAAAGAAGACGGCTCAACCGAAGAAATCGAATCCAAATATATCATCATCGCAACAGGATCTTATTCGACGGAATTGCCCTTTGCCAAAACGGATAAACAAAGAATCATCACTTCGACCGAAGCTTTGGAATTAAAAGAAATCCCTAAACATTTGGTCGTCATAGGAGGAGGTGTCATCGGGCTTGAATTGGGTTCGGTTTATTTAAGATTGGGTTCTGAAGTGACTGTAGTAGAATTCATGGATCGCATCATTCCCGGTATGGACAGCGGTTTATCAAAAGAATTGACCAAAGTCCTGAAAAAACAAGGAATGAAATTCCATACTTCCACCAAAGTGACGGAAGTGACCAACAACGGTTCCAATGTGACCGTAAAAGCAGAAGACAAAAAAGGAGAGCAATTGTCTTTTGAAGGAGAATATGTTTTGGTATCCGTTGGGAGAAGTCCTTATACAGACGGATTGGGTCTTGAGAATGCCGGAATTGAAACAGATGAAAGAGGAAGAATCAAAACCAACGAACATCTTCAAACCAATGTTTCCAATGTTTATGCGATTGGAGATGTTGTAGCGGGTGCTATGTTGGCGCATAAAGCGGAAGAAGAAGGAGTTGTAGTGGCAGAGCAGTTAGCCGGACAAAAACCGCATATCAATTATAATTTAATTCCCGGTGTGGTTTATACCTGGCCGGAAGTAGCCGGAGTCGGAAAAACCGAAGAACAGCTAAAAGAAGCCGGTGTGAAATACAAAGTAGGGAGCTTTCCTTTCCGTGCTTTGGGTAGAGCCAGAGCGAGCATGGATTTGGATGGTTTCGCAAAAATTCTGGCCGATGAAACCACTGATGAAATTCTTGGAATTCACATCATCGGCGCAAGAGCAGCTGATTTGATTGCAGAAGCTGTTGTGGCGATGGAATACAGAGCTTCCGCCGAAGATATTGCCCGAATGAGCCATGCGCATCCGACTTTTGCAGAAGCAATGAAAGAAGCGGCTTTGGATGCAACAGGAAAACGTTCGATTCATTCATAAATAAAAAACCAGATATAAAAAATCCGGACACTTCGAGAACCTCAGTGCCCGGATTTATTTTTTGTATTGAAATCGGATTATGATTTATTGAATAATTTCGAAATAAATTTCCAGATAAATAGTAAAATTACCGCGCCGCCAATCGTAAAGATCCAGTCCGAAATGCTCAGGAAGTTTAATTCGTGGTCGCTGTCAAGACCTATCCAAGTACGCATATTGTGTCCTAAATAAGCTCCCACAATCCCGATAATGGCTGTGATGATGAAACCTCCCGGATCTTTTCCCGGAACGATGGCTTTTGCGATTCCGGCCGCAATCAGACCAAATACCAAATAAATAAGAAAACTCCACACGCCATCTATGGCGCCGAAAATGAGTACAGATGTTGTTTCCATAAATTTTAAAGATTTTGTTTAAATCAAATTTAGTAATTAAAATTTAATCGGACTGTTAATTCAGGATTTTAAAGAATTCCTCAAATAGTGTAATTTTGCAAACTAAATTAAACGTCAAAATGTCTTTAATAAAATCCATTTCCGGAATCCGAGGAACCATCGGTGGAAAAATCAATGATAATCTTACACCCATCGATGCCGTAAAATTTGCGGCTGCCTATGGAACCTGGCTGGCTTCGACAGGCTCAGCCAACAATTCGACAGGCTCATCTGACCCTAAAAAATTAAAAGTTGTCATAGGCCGTGATGCGAGGATTTCCGGTGAAATGATTTCCCAATTGGTAACTTCAACTTTGATTGGCTTGGGAATAGATGTGGTGGATTTAGGGTTGTCTACAACCCCGACCGTGGAGGTAATGGTAACACATCTGAATGCCGATGGCGGAATTATTTTAACTGCCAGCCATAATCCGAAACAATGGAATGCTTTAAAATTATTAAACGCCAAAGGCGAATTTGTTTCGGGTGATGATGGAGCTGAAATCCTGAAAATTGCAGAAAATGATGATTTCAATTTTGCCGAAGTGGATGATTTGGGAAAATATGAACGAAATGATGAAGGAATTAAAATCCATATCGATAAAATTTTGCAACTGCCAATGGTCAATGCAAAAGCGATTGCAGAGAAGAAATTCAAAGTCGTGATAGATGCCGTAAATTCCACCGGAGGTATTTCTATTCCTCCTCTTTTAGATAAATTGGGTGTGGAATACGTAAAAATTTATTGCGAACCCACTGGCGATTTTCCACATAATCCGGAACCTTTAAAAGAACATTTGACCGATATTTCCAAAAAAGTAGTGGAAGTAGGAGCAGACTTCGGGATTGTGGTCGATCCCGATGTAGATCGTTTGGCAATTATTTCCGAAGACGGTGAAATGTTTGGGGAGGAATATACGCTGGTGGCGGTCGCGGACTATGTTTTGGGTAAAACACCTTCGGCAACGGTTTCCAATTTATCTTCCTCAAGAGCTTTGCGCGACATCGCCGAAAAACACGGACAGAAATATGAAGCTTCGGCCGTAGGAGAAGTAAACGTGGTTACCAAAATGAAAGAAAACGGAGCGAAAATAGGCGGCGAAGGAAACGGAGGGATCATCTTTCCGGAACTGCATTACGGCCGTGATTCATTGGTTGGGATTGCTTTGTTCTTGAGTCATTTAGCGGAAAAGAATATGAAAGTAAGTGAACTGCGTGGGTCTTATCCGCCCTATTTTATGGGTAAAAAGAAAATCGATTTAGAAGCGGGAATCGATGTGGATGCCATTTTGAAAAAGGTGGAAGAAAAATACCAAAACGAAGAAATTTCAACTGTGGACGGAGTGAAAATCGATTTTGAAAAGGAATGGGTTCATCTTCGAAAATCCAATAC
>JBEBVY010000097.1:0-3081 GCA_040392505.1 Moheibacter lacus
TCGGATTTCTGTATCGGAATTCGGAAGCATATTCTACTTCCACCGGAATTCTCGCCAGATCTTCGATTAAATATTCGGCTACCAGTCCGGCATGATACGAAGTTCCGCAAGCCACGATGATGATGCGTTTTGCATTGAGAAATCTTTCCTGATGGTCCCATATTCCGGCCATTTTGATGATTCCTTCATCGACAAGCAATCTTCCCCGCATGGTATCGCGGATGGATTTCGGCTGCTCATAGATTTCTTTTAACATGAAATGCTCGTAGCCTCCTTTTTCAATTTCTTCTAAATTCAATTGAAGTTCCTGTACGGCCAAAGTAACCGGTAAATTGTCTTTTATTTTACGGATGTCCACTTTTTCACCCAATTTTATGGTAGCCATTTCGCCATCATCCAAATAAACGGCTTCTTTGGTGAATTGTAAAAAAGGAGAGGCGTCTGAGGCGATAAAAAATTCGTTTTCACCGATTCCGATTGCCAGTGGACTACCTAAACGTCCTACTACGATTTCATTTGGGGTATTTTTGTCCAGAACGGCTATCGCATAAGCGCCGATTACTTCGTTTAAAGCATAGCGGACTGCATCGGTCAAACTTAAATTTTCAGAATCTTTAAAGAATTGGATTAAATTGATCAAAACTTCGGTATCTGTATCGCTGTGGAAAACAAATCCTTTTTGGGATAATTGGGTTTTGATGGTATCGTAATTCTCAATGATCCCGTTATGGACGATTACCAAATTTCCGTCGTTTGATAAATGCGGATGCGAATTCACATCATTTGGAACACCGTGTGTCGCCCAGCGCGTATGACCTACTCCTATGGTAGCGCCATTGTTCAATTCTTTGGATTTTTCTTCCAGATCGGAAACTTTTCCTTTGGTTTTTATCAATCCAAAGTCATCGTCCTCCATTATTACCAAGCCTGCACTGTCATATCCTCTGTACTCCAGCCTTTTTAACCCGTTTATGATGATGGGATATGCTTCTCTATGACCAATGTAACCAACGATTCCACACATAATTTGATTTATTTTTGGGTGTAATAGACTTTTAACTTAAGTCTTTTCTCTTGATTTTCTGAATTGCTTCCGTGTAATACTATCCGGTAAGGGTTAAAACTTCGGTTGTTAAAAAACGGATTGGTAGTACTAAAAACATTCGTATAGGAGCTGGAAGGGCTTAATAAGAAATTACCCACACTCAAAATAACGGAGCCTTCATCAAAAACTTCATTTTGTTCTACTATGCTTTTGATGTAGTCCGTAATCCGGATGGTGTACATTTTGTTGTCATCCTCATAATTATACATCGGATTAAATTGAACCGAAACAGGATAACTGTTGTAAAACGTATAAATATCAGGGAAATTGATGTTTTTCCATTCGTCTTCATCTCTGTAATTATTCCATGCGAATAAATAAGGAGGCTTTTTAAAGTTTTGACTTTCGTCAACATACAAATTCAGTTCTGCTCCCACTATCGCCCAATCGTTATTCAACACATTCTGCCGAATTTCGTTCAGTTGTTCCTGATTGATTTTAATGATGGTTTTGGTTCCATCCATTCCTGCTAAATATAAACGGGAATCTCCGGCGGTGGTATTGGGGTTTGTATAAGCATTGACAAACTGGGAACTGCGGTTGCTGTGTTCAAATTGGTTTACCTGAATGTTATATCCGACATTTGGGTCTGACCAATAGGTTAAAAAGTTCAATAGGAAACCACCATTGAGTATGGGGTCATAATCATCGTCATCCTCTTCCTGTTCTTCCGGATTATCATAATGATAATACATCATCAAACTAAAATCGGAAGATGTCGGACGGAAATTAAACAAAAATCCTTGGTCTTCTGCAACTGTCAATTCAATTCCTCTGAAGAAATTACGAATAAAAGCCGCATTATCATTTAAATCAGCAGAATTCTGATTGTCTATAAATTTTTGTTTGAAATAATCTTTGTCCAACTTGATTTGGAAAGCGGGTGCCGGTACAGTTGTTGACGTTGAGTTAAGTTGCTTAACTTGATAAGTCGTTACTTTATTTTTGATTTGACCCGTTCCTAAAACAGTAGGGAAAACATTGATCTGATTGGTATTGGGGCATTCTGCACAAGGTGCCAAATTGGGATTTGAGAAATGGATGGTTTCTTGTGAACCCATGTAGTCTGAAACTTCTCTGACTTGGAGGTTCATCGTTAAATCTGTATTTCCATAAATAGAATCCAGCTTATAGGTCCGCGTTATTCTGACGGTAGCAGAGTCACTCGGCTCTTCGCCTGCACCTAAATATAAATAAGTAGTGTCCACTTCTATTTCATCCTCATCGGATTTAACATAGACCGGAACATAAAGAATCACCGAATCCATCTCTGCATTGGCACCAAAATCAGGGTTAAAACCTGAAAGTCGGGCTTGAGAATAAAAATGCGCTTTGGTTCGTCCAAAAATAGGTTCTTCATATACACCCAAAACACCGTCTTGCATAACTTTTTCATCTGAGCGTATGGAGTCGTTATTGGTGTTATAGGAAATTATATCTACAAATTTCACGCTAGCTGTGGATCCGCTGTCCAATAATCCACTTCCCACACCTGAAATATCATCTTCACAAGAAAAAACCGTTAATACGGTAGCACATAAAACAATTGTGCCAACCAAGTTGAAAAATCTCTTCATTAAATCTCTATAAATTTTCATTCATTAATTCTTCAGCGTAGAAGATATTATACGCTTCACTGATTCCCTCAACGGGACAATATCCCATTACAGGCATGTTTTCGGATTCCAAATATTTGTTGATCGATTCCGGTATGAATTCTTCCCCTTTTACTGCAGCATCTGCATAGCGGAGAGCCGATAAAGTCATCCCTTCAAAATCCGGCTTTTGTAAAAAGTTGGCAATGTCTCCATTGATTCCGTCAAAAGCCAGTTTATTTGAAATTTCAGAATTCAATTCACCTTCAAATGAATTGTCAAATAAGGAAACCACTACTTTGGCTTCATTAAAAAAGGAATCCTCTGCATAGTATTTTTTTACATAAGCAGGTACCATGCTGGACATCCAACCCATGACAT
>JBEBVY010000098.1:0-3064 GCA_040392505.1 Moheibacter lacus
CAATTCTGAACCGTTGGCCGGGAGTGATAGGTTTTAATTTTCTAACTGACATTTACTAAATGTTTAACGTTTCAAGTTCAAAGTTTAAAGTTTTCATTTCATCTAAAATGCTACTTTCTACTTTTTACTTTCCACAATTCTACTTTTTATTAACTAAACAAATCTATTTCTTGTCCTTCCGCTATCTGGATGATCGCTTTTTTCATCTTATTGGTTTTTCCTACCTGAACGCCTGTTTTGGTATAACGGGATTTCACTTTAGGAGCAGAAATAAGCGTGCTCACCTGTGTAACAGTTACGCCATAAGCTTTTTCAACTGCTTCTTTTATCTGCAATTTATTGGCTTTGGTGTTTACATAAAACGAATACTGGTTCAGCAATTCACTTGAATTGGTTGCCTTTTCTGAGATTACGGGTCTGATTAAAACTGACATATCTTTTCGTTTTATTTACTTAAATTTTCTTGAACTTCTGCCAAAGAACCTTCTAAGAAAACAACTTCAGATGCATTGATCAAATCATATACATTTAATTCTGAATTGTTTACTACTTTGGTTTTTTGCAAATTACGGGAAGACAAATAAACATTTTCATTTGCTTCACCTAACACAAACAACGATTTCTTTGTATCAAGACCCAATGCTTTCAATACTTCGATGAAATCTTTGGTTTTTGGCGCTTCAAAGTTGAAGTCTTCCAATACTTTGATTTCGTTGTCTTTCAATTTCTGGCTCAAAACAGATTTTTTGGCCAATCTTTTCTGCGCTTTGTTCAATTTGAAATCGTAGTTTCTCGGTCTTGGACCAAATACTCTACCACCACCTCTGAAAACAGGAGATTTAGCAGAACCTGCACGAGCAGTACCTGTACCTTTCTGTTTTTTGATTTTACGTGTAGATTTCGCAATTTCTGCGCGCTCTTTTGCTTTATGCGTTCCCTGACGTTGAGCTGCCAGGTATTGTTTCACTTCCAAATAAACAGTATGCTCACTTGGCTCGATTCCAAAGATTGAATCGTCTAAAGAAACTTTCTTTCCGGTTTCTTTACCTTGTATGTTTAGTACTGTTAATTCCATTTTCTGATGATTACGTATGAATTTTTAGGACCCGGAATTGCACCTTTCACGATTAAAAGGTTCTCTTCGTTGTCTATTTTTACCACATTCAAATTCTGAACAGTAACGTTTTTACCACCCATTCTTCCCGCCATACGCATTCCTTTGAATACTCTTGAAGGGTCTGAACCCGCACCGATGGATCCCGGCGCTCTCAAACGGTTGTGCTGACCGTGGGTAGCTTGTCCTACTCCACCAAATCCGTGGCGTTTTACAACACCTTGGAAACCTTTTCCTTTTGAAACTCCTGTGATGTCCACGTATTCACCTTCTTTGAAGATGTCTACGGTCACTTCTTTTCCTAATTCCAATTCGTCAACAAATGCTCCGTAAAATTCCACCAATTTTCTTTTTGGCGTAGTTCCCGCTTTTTTGAAATGACCTTTCAAAGCAGCAGAAGTGTTCTTCTCTTTTGCGTCATCGAAACCAAGCTGAACGGATTTGTATCCGTCTTTCTCCTCGGTTCTGACCTGTGTTACGACGCAGGGACCGGCCTGGATGATGGTACACGGGATGTTTTTCCCGTTCTCATCGAACAAGCTCGTCATGGCAATTTTCTTTCCAATGATTCCTGACATTTTTTACTAATTTGATTTTTAAATTTTTCTTTCTTTATAAGGGTTTCAGGTTAACTATTTGTGAAATAGGCACAATTCACCCCTAAAAAAGAGTGTGCAAATGTAGGAAATATTTTATTCAGTGCAAATTTTATGTAAGTATTTTTCAGAGAAGTTTTTGAGGAATGTTTCGAACTTTTTTGAAGATTTTATATTTCACTGATTTTCAGTTGGTTTTTGGATAATTATACTGGAAGATTTGATTTTGAAAACCACACGATACAATCGTGCGGCAGCGGGGGATTGTAAATCCGAGCAATTAGATTGCAATTGAGCTAAGGCACATAGATAACCGTGTCCCAATCTACTACATTCAAATCTAAATCATATCGTATTTCTATGATTTTATATTGAGCAGAATCAATCTTGTATGTATTAAGGTATCCAAGTTCATCGTTAGAATATATAAACCCAAATCCTATTTCTGTCGATATAGAAGTTTTGGTCAAAATGGAATCAATCAGATTTAATGATTTAGTTTTTATTAATTGATGCGTTTGGTTTGGGATCTTATTTTTCATCTGTTCTGGTATTTTAGGATTCCCTCTGAGTTTTTCTATTTCCGAATCATTCCTTTTACAGTTAAGAAAGCTAATTAATAGAATCAAAATTAGTTTTTTACAATTCATAATTCAATTTTTAGTTGTTTTTAATAGAGTATTTTGTCACCGCTCCCGCACGATTGCATCGTGTGGTTTTAATCAAAATCAATACTCCTGAATCAAAACTTTCGCTGGGATATTTAATTTATCGTTGGGTTTACGGATCATCGCCAAACTCAGTTTTCTTTTACCGGAAAGAATTTCTAATTTACGCGAACGCGCTCCAAGGATTTTTGAGAATTCGTTTTCCGATAAATTCATTTGGTCTTAACGAAATTTAATCGCTTCCTAAGGATTAGGTTGAGAAACGGGATAATGCTCATTCTCATATTCCTTAATAAGAATAGAAAGAATTTCCAGTTCGTCAGAGGCTTTTGAATCTGGTTTAATTTCTTTCTGCATCAACTCATAAACCCTTTCCAGCGTTTGCTCATATTGTTGATCCTTTTTTATAGGTCTTACATAACTTATTTGTTTAGCATCAATTTTATTATATTCTTTATGTGTTCCAAACCAAACTACAAATACGATTTACACAAGATGCTATAAACTGAGCCAATCTAAATCGGCCTTCACCTGCTTTGCCGTAACACTTCATTGCGAATGTAGCAAAACGGAATGAAGCCATCTCAAAATGTTTATAAGATTGCTTCGTGCCTCGCAATGACGATTTAATAACAAAAAAATCCGCCCTTTTGAGGCGGATTCTATATTTTGAAACTATAATTTCA